>NZ_JAMXSM010000029.1:0-18421 GCF_026131665.1 Anaerococcus sp. NML200574
CGTCAAGAAGATATTTTATTCTTAGATCATATTTACATGATTTTTCTATTTCTCTTGATGAGAATATTCCTTCAGAGTAGCAGAATATTATTATTTGAAGCATTGTTACTGGATTTACAGTAGGTTTCCTTCCAAATGATGAGTAGACTTTTTTTAGTTCTGTCAGGTCTATCCTTTCAATTATATTTTTTACAAGCCTTTGTTTTATATCATCTTGGATGTATATTTCTGTGTTAAAGTTTAATTTTAATTGAATTGTATCACCAACTAGTGTAAGATTAGTTAATGATGATGTATTTGTAACGGTTTTCATAAATACATTGTATCAGAAAAAGACGAGGATTTCACTTTCCTCGCCTTTTTTCTGTGTCAGGACTTTTGCAACAGCACCTTTTTGATTTATATAAAATCAAGCCAAGTTTTTTTACTTGGATTTAATTTTGAAAAATCATCTTTAAAGGCATTAATTGCAACATCTATATTCTTATCATCAATTAATTTAAAAATTACATCTGATGAACAAGTTGCGGATCCAATTCCTATCTCGGCCAACCTAATTAATTGGTTGCTATTTTTAAAACTAGCAGCTAAGATTTCTATTTCATATTTATTTTCAATTAGTATCTTCTGAATATTTTTTGCTATACTAATCCCATCATAACCAAGATTATCAATTCTGTTAATGTATGGAGCTAAATAATTTGCCCCTGCTTCAGCAGCCAAGTATGCCTGGTTTATTGAATATATTGCTGTCGCTGTGATTTTAAACCCTTCCTTAGATAGGTATTTAATAGCTTTTAGCCCCTCTGGATTGACAGGAACTTTAACATAAGTATTGGCACCTAGCTTTTCATTTAGAAATTCTGCTTCCTTAATTATTTCTTCGGCCCTATCTTCAAGCACTTGGACATGGAGTTGATCTTCACCGATGACTTGTCTAATCTTTTGCAAATGTTCAAGTGGATTTCCACCTGCTTTAGCTAGGATGGACGGATTGGTAGTAACGCCCGATACTGGGTAATATTCATATATTTTTCTTATATTTTCAATATTTGCATCATCTATTATTAATTTCATTTTTGCCTACTTTTAAGATTTCAATCTCTTAATAATTTCTTCATATGATTCATCTTTGCCAAACAAAGCAGATGTCCCCAAAATAAAACCATCTACCCCTTTATTTTTTAGGTAGTTTACCTTTTCTTCAGATATAGCTCCGTCTACAAATATTTCAAAATTGTATTTAGACTTTAATTCTGCAAGTTTAAATATTTTTTCATCTACATAATCTAAATATTTTTGGCCTGCAAAACCTGGGTTTACTGTCATTACTAGAACTATATCCGCTAAATTTAATAGCTCTATAATAGAATAGGCACTTGTGCTCGGACTAACAACCAAGCCTACTTTCATCCCATTTTCTTTTATTTTTGCCAGGGTTGTTGATATTAAAGGGTCTCCTTCTGAATGGACATAGACTATGTCTACACCCGCATTCTTAAAAAGTTCTATGTGATCAGTTGCATTTATTGACATCAAGTGAACATCAATTTCCTTGTTTGTATTTCTCCTGACTGTATTGATATCTTGTAAACCCATGCCAAAATTTGGCACGAAGTTTCCATCCATAATATCTATGTGAAAAATATCTGCTCCTGACTTATCTAGGCTAACTACTTCATCTTTTAAATTGTCAAAATTCGCACACATCAATGATGGGCATATTTTAATATTAGTCAAATCGTCTCCTTATAAAAAATATAAATTTGGTGTAGCAACCACCACTTCATCTGCTGCTTTATCGATATTTACGCCTTCTCCAGGTAGGATTAATACACTCTGACCTTGGATAAGCTCATGACTATCTATAACAGCGCTTCCTTTTGTAATTGTTATTGCTTGGGCGATTTTATTATTGTTTGTATATTGGCCACTTATTTTTGTTCTCAATAAATTAAATGGTTTATATTTCAATTCAGAATCATTTTCAAAGTTTTTTATAGATACTTTATTGCTAGATACAATTGTAGTAATCCCATCTTCTAGGTGTAATTGTCTAGGATTTCCATCTTTATCTAGCCTATCATAGTCATAAAGTCTATAGGTAATATCTGAAGATTGTTGGATTTCATAGACTAATGATCCTTCTGTTAGGGCGTGAAGAGTTCCTGCCTCTACATAGACTATATCATCTTCATCAACTTTCACCTTATTTACAACTGACTCATAATCTTTATTAAGAATTTTATCTTTAATAAGTTTCTTATCATCGATATCAGTTTCTGCATGTATCCAACCTTTGTTTGGCTTTTCTATGAAATACCAGGCCTCACTCTTGCCAATCATTTTGTTTTCATGCTCTTTTGCATAAGCATCAGTTGGGTGGACTTGTATACTTAAGTCCTCATCAGCAGATGTAAATGAAATTATTAGGGGAAAATCAACACCATCAACTAAGCCAAATTTTTCTGGATTAGCTTTAACAGCTGAATAAAGATCTTTATTCTCATCTCCATATAAAATTTCGCAAGAAATCTCTTTTATTCCACTTGCTGTATAGACTGAGCCAATTTTTTCGATTTTTTTATCCCCACAATAGTCATACAATCTTTTAGTTCCCCATACTTTTTCATTTGAAACAGTATTTAATATAATCATTGAAATTCTCCTTAAAAAATAGACTGTTACAGTTTATAGTCTGCAACAGTCTAATTACTTAAAATAATCCTAATATTACGCCGACAGATACTATAGCAACTAGAATTAAAATTACTTTAGTAGCAGATACTTTTTTGTGTTTTAATAGCCAATAAGATAGCATGACAACTGCAAATGGTAATAATTTTGGGAATATACCATCTAGTAGTGCTTGTAATTGTTGTACTTCTGATCCCATTGGAATCTCAATTTTAGTAGTTAGGTTTATGTTTGCTGCTGCTAGAGCTCCAACAACCATAACACCTACTACGTTAAATGCACTTGTAATTCTTTGAGCGTTTTCACCTACTATTGTATCAATCGCATTAATACCAAGCTTATATCCATAGTTAAATGAAATATAAGTAATAAAGGTTCCTATAATTGCATAGGAAATTATATAGAATAATGGGCCTAGGGCGCTTCCTTGTGCTGCAAGTCCCATACCAATTGATAGCAAGGTTGGAACTATGATTCCTTGGATGATTGAATCACCGATACCAGCAAGAGGTCCCATCAAAGTAGTTTTGATATTAACTGGCATATCTTCAGAAATTTCTTCACCTAGAGCGATTTGCTCTTCTAGTGATGTTACAATACCTGTAACAAGTTGTCCTGTTTGAGGCTCTGTATTGTAAAACATTGAATGTCTTTCCATAAGTCTTTTTGCTGCCTCAGGATCATCGCTGTAGTATTTTTTAGCAAATGGTGTGAAGGTATATGCCCAAGCATGTCCTTGCAACTTTTCATAACTCATTGAAGCTAAGTGAGAGCAACCCCATCTTTTCCAAATTTGTTTTCTTTCTTTTGGAGTTAATTTTTCTTTATTATTGTTAGTCATTGTTTTCCCTCCGTTAATTAAAATAAATCATCATCTTCATAGTAGTCTGCGTTTTCAGCTGAGCTTGTTTCAGCAACAACAGTTCTACTTCCTGAAGCCAAATATACTATATATGCAACTAGGGCAGATAGGATTACAACCGGAATCATTGGAAGTCCTGCGAAAGTTGTTAGGGCAAAACCAACTAAGAAAAATATAAAGTGAATCTTTTCTTTAATAACAATGTTCATCAACATAGCGATTCCTAGAGCAGGTAGTACACCACCTAAGATAGTAATAATATCTGTAACTTTTTCAGGAATACTATTTAATAGCCAGTCAACTATTGGTTGACCAAAATATACTGCTAAGAAAACAGGAACTGCTCTTAGTAAGAATGTTGTAATTGCTGGTCCAATTATGTGGTTAAATCTAATGCCATCATAATCTAATTCTTCTGCTGCTTTTTGTGCACGAGTATTCCAGAAAGAATATCCTGCTCTACCTGTATTGTAGAAAATAAGTCCGAATGTTTGACCAATCAATATAGATAGGGTAACAGCTATAGCGGGGTTTCCTCCAGTAGCCATTGCTAAACCAATACCACCGTAACCTGCGTAAGTGATCTCACTATTGGTAGTACCACCTGTTGAAAGGTTAGCTATAAATACACCTTGTACTGCAACACCACACAAAACACCTGCTTTTACATCGCCAAAGGCTAAACCCATAATAAGTCCTGCAACTAGAGGTCTACCTAAAATGTAAAAACCTCCTGTCATACCAAATGCGAATGGACTTTCAATAGCACCTAGAAAACAAAATATGCCTGCAATAAGAGCTGGTAAAAATAAATTATCCATAATATCTCCTTATATAATATCTTTAGGTTTTTAAAAGGAACCTAATAACCTCAAATAAACGAATTATTATTGAGCATCATACAACTTTTTGATTTGCTCCCATGTTCTTATAGAATCCTCAGGGATAATTTGGAATTGAAGTTCAATGCCATGATTGTGCATATACTCAAAAGCATCATAGTCAGCTTGGTCAATTGCTGTTGTTTTTCCTAATACTTTTGCACCTGGTCTTGTATTCATTGGTCCAATATTTAATACCTTACCAAAATCTCCACCAAGTTTTAATATTTTTGCAAAGTTTTGAGGTGAATCAGATATAATAAAGAAATTCTTTTTAGATTCACTTGCCATTTTGATTTTTTCAATGGCTGTTTCATTGTCGTATATTCCTAGTTTATAAGGATTGGCTGCTGATCTTAAAACTTTTTTTCTTAAATCATCATTTGCAACCTTATCACTAGCGATTACAAATGCGTCTAATTTTCTTGATGCTGCCCATCTTGTCATTGTTTGTCCGTGAATAACTCTGTCGTCAACTCTTGCTAATGTAATTGTCATATCTTTCTCCTTATAAATTAAAAATCTAAATCATCATCATCGTCGTCTGAATCATCTATTTCACATTTAACAATAGATTCTTTACCGACACTTAAACCAATATTTACTAATTCTTCAGTAGAAGAGCTCATATCTAGGCTGGTGCCACATTCTATTAGCATAGGTAGGTTCATACCTGCTAGAATCTCTACTTTGCCAGGATTTTCTAGCTTAAACCTATAAGCTTCATTATATGGAGTTCCACCCTGGATATCAGAAAGAACTAATACCTCGTCGATCTCAATTAATTCAGTAAGTTTACTTCTTAATTTTTCAGAGAAGACGCCTATTCCATCATCACCTAAGCTTATTGAAATGATATTATCATTTTGACCTGCTATCATTTCATAGCTTTCTTTTATCCCGTGGCAGAAATTACCATGAGATACTAATAATAGCTTCATAATACCTCCTAAAATATACATATGTAATTACATATCTATTCTTAAGTAATATGATAACCTTTACAAATCTAATTGTCAAGTCGTTTTTAAAATATTTCTTGATATTTCTTTGAAACATGGTAATATATACTATGTAATAACATATACGTGGAGGTTTAAAAATGACAAGACAGTACACACTCAAGGAATTAACTAGATTTGTTGATCACACAAACTTACATGCTGATGCAAGCAGAGAAGACATGAAGAAATTATGCCAAGAAGCTGTTGACTATAATTTCAAAATGGTTGCAATCAACTCTGTTCAAAGCAAGGCATGTGCAGAATTTTTAAAAGACTCAGATGTTCATGTTGGCGCAGCTATTGGATTTCCTCTAGGCCAACAGACAATAGCTACAAAAGTTTTTGAAACAGAAGATGCAATTAAAAACGGTGCTGATGAAATTGATTATGTTATCAATTTAACAGAAGTTGTTGATGGTAATTTTGACTATATTAAAGATGAAATGGAACAAATTGTAAAAATTTGTAGAGATAATAATGTAATTTCTAAAGTTATATTTGAAAACTGCTATCTAAACAAAGATCAAATTAGAAAACTTGCTGAAATTTCAAAAGAAGTAAAACCTGACTTTATTAAAACATCAACAGGTTTTGGTCCTTCAGGCGCAACAGTAGAAGATGTTAAGCTTATGAAGGAAGTTGTTGGCGATACTGTAAAAGTTAAGGCTGCTGGCGGAATCAGAGATGTAGATACATTCATAGCTATGATTAAAAATGGAGCAGAAAGAATTGGTACTAGTTCAGGAATAGCAATTAGCGAAGAATTAGAAAAACTAATATCTGATAAAGGCTCTATTGAAATCTAATTAATACAAATTTGAAAAAAAAACTTTACGAAATCATTAGGGACGATTTATTAGAAAAAATTAAAGACTCTACCTTTGAAATAAATGAAATGATTCCTAAAGAAACTGATTTGGCTCTTGAATATGGGGTCAGTCGTCCTACAGTCAGACAAGCCATTCAAGCCTTGGTTGATGAAGGTTATCTTGATAGGGTAAAAGGTAAGGGTACTTTTGTAAAAAACAAAAAAATAACTCAGGATTTTACAAATATAATAAAGAGTTTCAATGATGATATGAAGGCCAAAGGTATTATACCTAGAACTAAATTAATATCTTCTGACCTTGTCGAATGTCCAGAACGTGTCGCAAATGCACTACATCAAAAATCCAAAAGCAAAGTAATCAAAATATGTAGACTTAGATACGCTGATAGTATACCAGCAGTATTGGTAAACACCTACCTTCCTTATGATGGATTAGAAAATTTAATAGGAATAGACTATTCTTCAGTTAGTTTATATACTTGCCTAGACCAGCTAGGTTACAAAATAAATAAAGTTAGCAGAATACTAGAGATGAAAATATCGGATGAACTCTCAGCTTCACTGTTAAATATAGCTTGTGGGGACCCATTATTTTTCTTTAAAACAATAGGTTATCACAAAGATCTACCTCTAGAATACTCTGAAGCTTGGTATAACGGAAATATAAATTCCTTTAAATTTGAGATTACAATTAATTAAAATCTAAGTTTTAAATACCATAAAAACACCCCCAATTAGCTAAGCTAATTGAAGGGTGCTTTTTTGTTTAATAATATACTAATCTTCTTTATTTTTTACATTTATTTACAAAACTTCTTACAAAAGCAAATAATAAAGACCCCTCTGGGTCTCAGACTGTTGACAAAGTGACAAAATCCAAAAGGAAGCGTTCCATTCGAAAGAAATTTTAAGAAATTCAAATCGAAATAATACGAACGTAAATCGCACTGTTTGAGCCTTAGCGAGTTTGCGATTTACAGTATTATAAGATTTAGAATTTCTAAATTTCTGTAGTTGGATAAGCGTTTTTGGATTTTGTCTACGCTCTGATATCCCTTTGGGTCTTTAGACTTTAAGTCCTAGATTTCCTATATAGGCATTAAGCTAATCAGCTTAAGGGGTTTATGGAGATCAATTTATCATCGAAATTGCCCATACTTAGGATTAAGGAAAATAATAATCAAATATCTTCAATTTTCATATTTTCCTTATTTTTTGATTCAATTTTAACATTTCCTATAAGTCGCTTTTGATATTTTCAATTTTTTTGTATTTTACATAAGCATTAGCACTCATTAGGAGGGCTACTATTAGGATTAGCCACCAAAATTTGTTTTCCTTTTTGTATTGGAGGAAACAAAGGATGTAGACTAGGCCTGCTGTGATTAGGGATGTGATGAATTCTAAGTTTTCTAGCTTATTTTTCTTCATCTAAGACTGCCCTTAGGGTGTTCCATGACAAAAGAGCACAGTTTACCCTTTGTGGCATGTTTCTGATGTTTTGGAAGGCTACTGCATCTTCTAATTCTTCTAGCTCTTCATCTGTCACATCTTCTCTTTTGATCATTCTTTGGTAGATGTCTGCCATCTTGTCAGCCTGTTCTTTGGTTTTGCCTATTAGCATGTCACACATTACTGATGTGGCTGCCTGGCTTATGGCACAACCATCGCCTGTGAAGGCTGCATCTACGATTTTATCTCCATCTAATTTTAGTTGTAATACTATCTCGTCACCACAAGATGGGTTGTGGCCGTCTTCTTTGATGTCAGGATCTTCTAGGTCATGCTTGTTGGCTTGATTTCTTGAATGATCTAGGATTATCTGACTATATATTTCTTGCATATCCATTATAGTCCCATTACCTTTCTTACATTTCTAAGCTCTTTTGCAAAGATTTCGACCTCTTCCCTGGTGTTATAAATGGCAAAGGAGGCTCGGGCTGTGGAGCTTAGGCCAAGATAGGTATGAAGTGGCATGGCACAGTGGTGGCCGCTTCTTACTGCTATCCCCTTGCTGTCAAGGATTGAGGCTATGTCGTGTGGGTGGATGTCTGTGAAGGCGAAGGAGATTAGGGCTCCTTCTTCGGCAGATTTTGGATGAACTATCTTTATATTTTCTATGTCCTTAATTAGGTCATAGGCATATTCTGTTAGTTCCATCTCATGAGCGTGGATTTGATCCATACCGATTTCTTCTACATATTTTATCGCTTCAACCAGACCTATTACCCCACCTACATTTGGTGTACCCGCCTCAAATTTGAGGGGTGCTTTTGCAAAAGTTGAATAATCTTCATAGACATATTCTATCATATCTCCGCCTAGATTAAAAGGCTTCATCTTATCTAAAAGCTCAGCTTTGCCATAAAGGACGCCTATGCCCATTGGGGCGTAGATTTTATGGCCTGAAAAGACTAGAAAATCACAATCTAAATCTCTTACATCGACCTTCTTGTGGGCTATTAATTGGGCTGCATCTACTATAGTTGTAGCTCCTACTTCTTTGGCCCAGGTGATTATTTTTTTGACATCAATAATCTCGCCTGTGACATTTGAAGCTCCTGTTACGGAGACAATTTTTGTCTTATCGTTTATCTTTGCTTTTAGGTCATCATAATCTAGGGAAGCATCTTCCTTAAGGTAGGCATAGACTAGCTTTGCCCCTGTAGCCTTGGCTACCATTTGCCAAGGAACGAGATTTGCGTGGTGCTCTAGGATTGTGATTAGGATCTCATCGCCTGCCTTTAGATTGTCTAGGCCATAGGAATAGGCCAAGAGATTTAAGGCTTCGGTTGTAGTCTTGGTGTAGACTATTTCATTCCTTGATCCTGCATTTATAAATTTCTTTATGACATCCCTACCATTTTCATAGGCCTCTGTAGCTACCCATGACAAATAGTGGGCTCCCCTGTGGGGATTGGCGTTTTTGTACTTATAATAAGAATCAACAGCTTCTATGACCCTGTTAGGTTTTTGGCTAGTTGCTGCTGTGTCTAGGTATATTACATCCTTTCCTACCTTTTTTGAGTCAAGGTAGGAAAAGTCATTTCTAATTTTTTCTATATCCATATTAATGCCTGCTATTTAGCTTGTGGACTTGGTCTTTGATGTGATTTCTTAGATCTTCATCCTCAATTTTATCTATGGCAGGGGCAAAGTTTGCCTCTAGCATCATTGATTCTGCTTGCTTTTTGCTAAAGCCACGGCTCATGATGTAAAAGAGCATTTCCCTGTTCATCCTGCCCACGCTTGCGGCATGCTTGCCTGCTACTTCTCTTTCTTCATTGAGAAGGATTGGGGCAGACTTATTGATGACCTTATCTGATAGCATCATAGAATAATCTCCTATCTTGCCATCTGCCTTGGTACATCCACGTCTAAGGTCTACTATGCCCTTAAAATTCTTTTCAGCTCTTTCTTTTAAGGCCCCGTTAAAGAGGGCAGATGAGTCTGTCTCTAGGCCGTAGTGTTCATTTACAGCCATTAGGTCTAGGTATTCTTCCTTGGATTTGAAGTAAATACCATCTTCTATGACCTTGGCCTTATGACCTCTTAGGATATTTCTGATGTTGACCATAGATTGGCTGGCTCCTATTTCTATATAGGTGATATCAAGCTCTGCCCTATCTCCTAGCCTTGTGGCTATGGAGTTAAGGTTTGTCGCCTCACTTAATAGATTTACAAGGACTACTAATTTCACCTTAGAATCCTCTTCAAGATTCACTCTTATTTGTGAGTTGATAAAAGCTTTTTTGGCTCCTTGGTCAGAAAAATCAACCAAGAAGGAAGACTCAGAATCCCTTCCTGCATTTATGTCTATGGCAGAAACCAGGATATTATTTTCATCATCAAGCTTAAAGTGAATAAATTCTGTGTCCTTTTTATCCTTGATATCATAAGCCTTGTAATAATTTCTAAAGTCTTTGTTTTCTTTTTTTATTTCATCGCTTAGGCCGTAAATTTCGCTAGCAAAAGCCTCATCTACTATATCTAAGCTTCCTTCTGAGTTTGCATTTTCAAAAGGAATTCTTTCTATTTCTACTAATTCATAATCAGCCGAATTTAGTCCTAGGTAGGCCCAAGTTGGCTGTCTCATTTGATTTATCTTTGTCATCAGCCGTTTGCTCCTTCAAGTTCCATATCGATTAGATTATTCATCTCAACTGCATATTCTAGAGGCAAGAGCTTTGATACTGGCTCTGCAAAACCTCTTACTATCATTGACTTAGCCTCATCTTCTGGAATTCCCCTGCTCATTAGGTAAAATACCTGGCTTTGGTCAATTGAACCGATTTTCGCCTCATGTCCACAGTCTACATCGTCATTTCTAATATCAAGCACTGGTATGGTATCTGACTGGGAACCTTCTGAAATCATGAGGTTTTCACAGTCTACGGTTGATTTTGAACCGGCTGAGTTTTTCCTCATTTCAACTAGGGAACGAGTCATGGACTTACCATTGCCTGCTGTAATTGACTTGGTTAGGGCTGTTGAATAGGTTTCTGGAGCAAGGTGGATCATAGAGCAACCATTGTCTATATATTGGCCATCACCTGCAAAGGTAATACCTGTATATTCTGCTCTGGCCTTTCTACCAGCAAGGACTGAAGTTGGATAAAGCATGGATACCTTTGATCCAAAGGATCCTGATACCCAAATCATCTTGCCGCCTTCTTGGATTATGGCACGTTTGGTGTTTAGGTTATACATATTCCTTGACCAGTTTTCTATAGTTGAGAACCTTACTTCGGCATTTTTGCCGACAAAAATTTCTACTGAACCTGCGTGTAGGTTTACGACATTGTATTTTGGCGCAGAACAACCTTCTATGAAGTGAACCCTAGAATTATCTTCTGCTATTATCATTGTGTGTTCAAATTGTCCAGCTCCTGGGGCATTTAGCCTGTAGTAGGATTGGAGAGGTATATCTACCTTTACTCCTTCTGGTACATAGATTAGGGAACCACCTGACCAAACGGCACCGTGAAGGGCTGCATACTTATGAAGTGTAGGTGGGATTGCCTTTTGGAAATATTTTTTGACTAGGTCTTCATGCTCTCTAATAGCTGAGGTGAAGTCCATAAAGATTACTCCCTGGTCTTCTAGGTGTTTTTGGATAGAGTGGTAAACTTCCTCACTATCGTATTGTGCACCTACACCTGCAAGGCTTTCTTGCTCAGCTTGTGGTATTCCAAGCCTATCGAAGGTATCTTTTATATCTTCAGGTAGGGCTTCCCAGGCAGTTTTCTTATCTGTTGGTGGCTTGACATAGGTAGTGATATCTGCCATATCAAGCTCAGATAAGTCTGGTCCCCAAGAAGGGTTTGGTGTCTTTTCAAATATTTCAAGAGATTTTAATCTTCTCTTTCTCATCCATTCTGGTTCATTTTTCTTATCGGATATTTCGTTGACTATATCAGCATTTAGACCCTTTTCAGTGATATCTGAATAAATAAATTCATTAAAAAAGTCATAATAACCGCGGTCAATATCCGTTAGTTGGTCTTCAATATTGATTTCTTTCATATTACACCCATTCGTATCCTTCAGCTTCGATCCTATCCATTAGGTCATCGCCTCCTGAATATTTGATCTTGCCATCTTTTAGAATGTGCACATAGTCAGCCTTGATATTGGCTAAAATTTCCCTGTGGTGGGTGATGATTATTACAGATTTTTCCCCATCTAGGAAGTCTTCTATACCCTTTGATACAATCCTTACCGCATCAACATCAAGACCTGAGTCTGTCTCATCAAGTAGGGCAAGCTTTGGACTTAGCATTTGCATTTGTAGGATTTCTGATTTCTTTCTCTCTCCACCAGAAAAACCTACATTTACATACCTATTGGCATAAGAATCATTAAGCTTAAGGTCTTCCATCTCTTTTTGTAATTTTTTATTGAAGGCAAGAATTTTTGGCTTAGAACCTGTGATTTGCTCTTCAGAAATTCTTAGAAAGTCTGATAATTTTACACCAGGAATCTCATCTGGATGTTGGAAGGACATAAAGATACCAAGTCTAGCTCTCTTATCAACGCTAAGATCTGTTATATCTTCGCCTTCAAAATAAATCTTTCCTTCCTTAACTTCATAAATAGGATTGGCCATGATGGCATTCATAAGGGTTGATTTACCTGATCCATTAGCCCCCATGACTACGTGGACCTCGCCCTTTCCTACCTTAAGGTCAATACCCTTTAATATATCTTTATCTTTCGCTGAAACGTGAAGATTTTCTATTTTTAATAATTCAGTCATATCTACCTCTTTATACTTCTCTTTTTTTTCTACTCTTAAATCATACCTTTTTACTAGGGATTATCAATAAACTTCCACTAATCACAATACCCCAAAGGGCACAAAAAAACGAGCCCTTGCTCGTCTTGATGTTTGTTAGTAAGTAAGTATTTATATGCTAATAGTTATTTAGCTTATTTTCTACTAAATCTATTAGCGATTTAACGGCTTCTTCTTCTTCATCGCCTTCTGCTCTTATGATTATGTCATCGCCTTTAGAAGCACTCATGCTCAGAACTGACATGATAGACTTGGCATTGTATGACCTGCCTGCTTTTTCGACACTTATATCACAAGGAAATTGAACGGCTTGTCTTATAAATATGGATGCTGGTCTAGCATGTAAACCAATTTCATTCGAAAGCGTTACTTTTTGTTCGTACATGATACCTCCTTCGTCATATATTCTTTTCCCTAATATAAGGATACTCGAATTTTGTTAATTTGCAAACGATTTTATAAATAATTAAAATATAGCTGAAACCCTCGCAGATTTCAGCTATTGCTAATTTAACTAAATTCTTTCAAGTAATTCTACTAGGAATTTGTAGTTATTTGCTACTGATTCTATATTTACCCTTTCTGCTGGTGAGTGGGCACCTTCTATATCAGGACCGAAGGAGATCATCTCTGTATCTTTGAGGGTCTTTTTGAAAAGTCCGCATTCTAGGCCACCATGAGTTGTAGAAACTTCCATTTCATCTCCGTGAACATCCTTCCAAACTTCTTTTGCAAGATCGATTATTGGAGAATCTTCCCTTTGCCAGCCAGAATATTCACTTACAACTTCAGAATTTCCGCCAAAATATTCTACAAGGAGGGCTTGTTTTTTGGCCCAGTCTTCCTTTTGAGAGTCGATTTCTGACCTATTCATGAGGTTGACAAAGATTGAATCTTCCCTATCTTCTAGAAGGCCAAGGTTTGAGCTTGTGACAATTGATCCGTCTACCTTTTTATATAGACCATCGTGGATTGTGTATAAAAAGTCAATAATTCTCTTTGAAAGGTCTTTGCTTAGGACCTTGCCATCAAAATTAGCTTCTTTTACCCAAATTTCCCCATCTGGATCTACATCCTTGTATTCGTTTCTAACTTCTGCAATTCTTTCATTGATTATTTTTATTGCATCTTCTCTATTTGCTACTGCAAATACAGCACTTGCTGCTGATGGGATGGCATTTCTCTTAACTCCGCCATTTGCCCTTGCAATTTGTAGGCCATCTATGCCTTGGATAAGGCGAGCTAGGGTTTTTATAGCATTTAGCCTAAATTCATCTATTTCCATACCTGAATGGCCGCCTGCAAAGCCTTTTAGGCCAACTTCTACAAAGTCTCCAAGTGGCTGTTCATATTCTTTAGGGAAGTTTACTTCAAGGTCAAGACCCCCTGCACAGCCTACAGTTAGGATTCCTTCTTCTTCAGAATCTATGTTAATTAGGTATTTGGCTGTAATTTGGCTAAGGTCAAGTCTGCCTGCACCACCCATTGAGGTTTCTTCTTCAGTTGTGATAATTGCCTCGATTGGGCCATGTTTTAGGGAATCATCGTCTAAAACAGCCATGATAAAGGCAACACCTATGCCATCATCTGCCCCTAGAGTTGTTCCATCAGCTGTAATCCAGCCGTCTTCTTCAATTAGTTTGATTGGGTCTTTTTCAAAATCGTGATTGCTTCCTTCAACTTTTACACAAACCATATCCATGTGGCCTTGAAGGGCAACTATTGGATGATCTTCGTAGCCTTTTGATGCAGGCTTTCTAATAATCACATTTAGGGCCTCATCTTGGCTTACTTCTAGGTTTCTTTCCTTGGCAAAATTCACAAGAAAGTCAGATACTTCCTTTTCATTGCCGCTTTCTCTAGGAATTTCTGCTAATTGTCTAAAAAATTTAAATACGTAATCTGAATAAGCTTTATCCATTTATATCCTCCAAATATTCTTTAATCATCTTATTTTTGGCCCTTAAAATCTCATCAAAATCCTGGTAATAATCTCTTAAATTTCTAGGATTTCTGAATTTATTTCCATTTTTAAGCTTGGAATTGGCATTCATGCCCAGGCCAATAATATTTGAGATTTCTTCATTAATAATAATATTATACCTCTGCGATGTATTATTTCTTTGATAACCGACATTTTCGAGGTTAGATACGATATTTTTTTGCCTATAAAGATAGTAGGGCTTGTAGGAAAATTTCCTAGTAAATTCATCAATTTTTTCTGAAATTATAAGGGCTTGGTCTCTCTCACCAGCCAAATCTTTCTCCTTATACTTTGACCCAGACTTTATAGCAAGGGCGTGGAAGGTGATATTATCCGGTAAGAGTTCTCCTAGGATTTTAAAATTCTTGGCAAAATCTTTTGAATTTTCTCCTTCTAGACCTATTATAAAGTCCATATTTATTATAAAGCCAAGGTCCCTTGCCTTTTTATAAATATTTAGGAAATGGTCATAATCATAGGGCCTGTTGAGAGACTTTAGGATATTTTTATTAAAGGTCTGAGGATTTAGGGAAATCCTCTCAACTCCTCCTGCCTTTAGGACCTCAAGCTTGGCCTTATCAAGCGTATCTTCCCTGCCAGCCTCAAAGGTAAATTCCTGGTAGGTAAATTTATTATTTATGGCAGCAAGCAAATTTTTAATCTCATCTGCCCCTAAAAATGAAGGAGTACCTCCACCTATATAAATTGCATCAAGGGTCCTTGGAAGACTGCTTTCTTCTATCTCTCTGATTAAATATTCCACATAGGCTCCCCTGTCGTGGTGGGGACCAACTAAAGTCGGATAGGAGCAATAATCACACCTAGTGGGACAAAAAGGGATATTTATATAAAGGCTAAAGGCTTTCTCATCAAAGGATAGCCTTTCTTGTTCGCTCTTAACCTCTTCTAAGAGCCTAATTTTCTCATCTGAGACCTTGTAGGTCTCTTTGATTTCTTCTAAACTCTTAGCTTTTAAAAGCTTGGATGGCTTTGATCCTGTAAGGGTCCCCCAAGGTGACTTATAGCCAGTAAGAGCCGATAAAATTTCATAAAGTTTTGCTTTTAGGTCCTTATTATCAGCATATGGATAGGATTTACCCTTATAAATAATTTCTTCCTGGCCGAGACTTAAGTCAAAATCATCATCAGTGAAATTTATATCCTCGTGGTCAAAAAATATATTTAGGATATCATATACGATTTTTCTTTGTTTTTTTTCTTCTAATTTTATCTTCATAGGGAAATTATACAAAATATTCAAAAAAAGACTAGGCTAATCAAATAGTCAAGTCTTTTTAAATGATTAAAATATTTTATTTAGTCCTCAAAAATTCCTCTGCCCAGGACCTATCTATCAAATGATTTAGGTCTTTTTTGATGATTTCCCCGTAATTATTTACGATTGTATCATATAGGGTTTGTGAAAAATCTAGGCTTGCCCCTACATTGAGGGCTGTTTCTAGGTAGAATTTATTGTCTGCCCCATAGTAGAAGCTTTTGATTTGTTCTACCTTATAAGCAAAGTCATCGGAATGGACTAGGAAATATTTCATAAGCTCAATTACCCTATCATCAAGGCCTTTTTCGAAGATTAAAATCTTCTCCTTGAGGGATGGATAGTCGTAAGTTATTCTTAGCCTGTGCTTATAAAGCTCGTTTTTCCTATCTAGGCCAATTAGGCCAAGGGATGTGGAAAAGGCTAGCCTTGCCTTCTTGTCGATGAAGTCTGGATCATTTATAATCATAAAAGACTTTGACTCATCTGTATAGGCAAAGCGGTAGTTTAGGATAAAGGCCCTGCCACATTCTGGGCAAGTCATTTCCCCAAATATCCCCTCTAAAATCTCATTTCTTTCTGGCTTATCAGCAAAAATTGCTGTTGGCAAGTCTTTTTCAAAGCTTACCCCACACTTGGGACAAGCTATTTCAAATCTTTTCTCTCTTCTTTGCATGTCTAATCTCCTTATCTTGGGCTACTTATTATTAATATTTACCCAATTTGGGAGACTAGTCGCCAAATTTTACAGCTTTTAGGAGAGGAATAGCCAAAATTGATGCTATGATTATTGAAATAACCGCATTTGTAAGTGATACTCCTGCCTTTTGGATTACTTCTGCCATAGTCGCTTCTAGGGTTAGACCAAGGATAAATTTATTTTTAATAAAGGTCTTACCTAGGTATAAAACCACATAGGTGATTTGGCCTAAAATTGATCCGATAACAATTTTTGGTTTATCTACAAGTTCTTTCCTATTTTTGTAAATCATGCCTGCTACAAAGGCCATGGCAAATTTAGTGATAAAGGTAACTGGAGCTGATGTGAAGTAAACTGGGTCAAATAAGTCAAATAAAGCTGAGCCCACACCTGCTGCAAGTCCACCATTGACTGGACCTAAAAGAAGGCCTGCTAAAAGGCAAAATACATTTCCCAAATGAAACCTAGTTTGTCCAAGCGGAGTTACTATTGGAATTTGGAAAAACCTTGAAAATATGTACACTAGAGCTGTAAATAAACCCATGTATACGAGTTTCTGAGTAGTAAGTTTTTTCATAATAATCCTTTCTTTTCTATGCAATATTCTATCCCCCCTACTATACCACATTTTAGGAATTTGATAAAATAAATATAAAAAAGGAGCTAAATTTAGCTCTTAAAAGTCTAAAATTACGATTCTTTAATCTTAAAATCTATATAATTTACATAAAAAGCCACAAGGACTCCGATTAGGGTGTCGATTATCCTGTTGATGGCGAAATTAAAAGGCACTAGGTCGCCTGCGTGGTTGATAGTAACTGACAAAAATACAATGCCAGCTATGGATACAGCATCTTTTTTATTTATATTTGCCATAACCCATATTACCACTGTCACAAGGATTGCCGTTATAATCAGCCTTAAAAGATCAGGAATTGACCCAGCTGGGAAAATCAAAAGGTAGAAAAGGCCCACAAAGCCTCCAAAGATTGTCCCTATTATCCTACCCAGGCCCTTGTGGTAGGTTTGGTGGACATTTTGCTGCATACATATGATAGCAGCAATTGCCGAATAAAAGGCAAGGCCCTCGCCTGGCCTAAAATGGGATATGATCATGGAAATAAGGACAGCTAAACCTGTTTTTCTAATCCTTGGCCCTGGCATCCTTAATTGCATAGGACTCCTCTTAGGTAGTCATAAAAGCTTTCTTCGTTCACCTTATTTACCAGATAGGCCTTTGGTCTTTGTGATGAATGGTCGATTGTCTTTTCATCAAAATTAACCTTAAGACCTGCCGCATCAAAGATAAAGGCTTCTGGCCTTTGGGATAGGTAGAGAAGGAGGGCTCCAGCAAGGGCTTCTTTATCATAATTTTCCAAAATCCTTGCTAAATTTGGGTCGGAGTTTTTGATTTTTTCCAAATCTTCATCATCAAGGGTGAATTTTTTTGCAAATTTCTCATCTATGGCAAATATTTCTATGCCTGATCCTAAGATAAAATCAAGGTCTTCAAGGTCTTCCTTATCCATTTTCTTGGCATCTGGCAAGATTAAAAATATGTGGTCGATAAAATCTATCAGATCTTCAAATTCTCTTAGGCCCTTGGCAATATTTCCTAGGTCCCCAGATGCGATTATATCTAATCTTCCGCAGTCGCTTGCTATGTCGTAGAGATTTTCAAAAGCATCCATCTCTTCTAGATAATCGCCTTTTGCCTTAAAAATTTCATCATCAAAGGCAGATTCCTTGTCAAAATAGTTTCTTGGTCGAGTAGGTCGGGGATATTACTATCCCTTTCCCCTCTAAGAACCGTGCATGAGAGTTTCCCCTCACACGGCTCAAGTTTTTATAAGCCCTAATTAAAGAGCCAGCGTGTTTTCTTCATCATTT
>NZ_JAMXSM010000030.1:0-17176 GCF_026131665.1 Anaerococcus sp. NML200574
TTCTTAATTGATTTAGGTTTTTCTTGTGTTGTTATTAACCCTATTCAATCTGATGCTTTTAGAAAGATGTATATTAGACAGACTAAGAATGATTCTGTTGATTCTTTTGTTATTGCTCAAATTCTTAAGTTCGGTGAGTTTTCTGTTTCTCATTTTTCTGATGAGGATACTTTTGCTCTTAGAAATCTTTCTAGGTTTAGGTTTGCTCTTGTTGATGAAGCTTCTGATTGGAAGAGAAAGCTTGTTGCTATTTTAGATCAGGTTTTTCCTGAGTATTCTTCGCTTTTTTCTAATATTTATGGTGTGGCTTCTAAGGAGCTTTTGAGTAAGTATCCTTTGCCTGAGGATATGATTTCTATTCCTGCTGATGAGCTTGCTATGCTTTTGTCTAAGTGTAGTAAGGGGCACTTTGGTATTGATAAGGCTAAAGAAATCCAAGAGAAGGCTTCTAATTCTTTTGGTGTTAAGTTTGCTTTGAAGTCTTTTTCTTTTCAAATTAAACAGATTATTGCTCAAATTTCTTTTCTTGAAGATCAAATAGCTGATATCGAAGATGAAATTTCTTCTATGATTAATTCTTTCTGCCCTGTTATTACTTCTATCACTGGTATTGGCGATATCTTAGGTGGTGTTATTTTCTCAGAAATCGGTGATATTTCTCGTTTTGAGAGAGCTAATCAGTTAGTTGCTTATGCAGGTTTAGATGTTGCTGTTAAGCAATCTGGCAATTTTAATGCTACTGATACTAAGATTTCTAAACGTGGTTCTCCTTATCTTAGACGTGCTATTTGGCTTGCTGCTAGTGTTGCAGCTTTTAAAGATCCTGCTTTGTCTGTGTATTATCAAAAACTTAGACAAAGAGGTAAGGCTCATGGAACAGCTATTGGTGCTGTTGCTAGAAAACTTACTAACATAATTTTTGCTGTTTTAAGGGATAACAAAGCTTACATACCTAATATTTAGTTATTATTCAATTGTTAATTAATTTTTCTAAGCCTAATTTTTAGGCTTATTTGACATGCCTTAAATTTCAAGATAATTATTTTTTATTTTTTTCTTGACATTTGATAGCTGGTCTAATTTTGAGTATAAAAAAAGACGATAGAGTTTTTAATTTCTATCGCCCGAAACATTTGATATTCACATTGGCAAAATAGGATTTATAAGTTCAGATGATCCATATAGTGCTCCTTACTGTTTATATAATCCGTCATTACCTTGTGGTTGTGGTTTTGTTCATCTCCAATATGACGATGTTTATGACAATGCTCAATCGTATGTGTGTGCGTATTGCCGTCATGAGTATGTGTAATTACGTGGTTATGAATATGTGTGTGGCTTTTAATAATCGTGTCAGTAACTACAAATGCTGTGCCAACAATCATAATTAGAAGGGCAATTATATACTTCCACGTAATTTGTTCTCCTAAAAAGATAAAGGCTATCGCAGTGCCTATAAATGGTGCAATTGCATAGTAAGCACTGGTCTTAGCGGCCCCAAGGTATTTCTGTGCTCTAATATATGTGAAAATGCTTAGTCCATATGATACGAATCCCAATAGCATCACCAAAAAAAGATATTTTGTTTCCGGCAGTTTCTCGCCAATTATATAGGAAACAATAAAGGCTCCCATTCCAGATCCAATTCCTTTTAGTGTCACAATTTCATATGTGCTTTTTTCAGAAATACTACGTGTGCAGTTATTTTCAAGTCCCCAGCATAAGGTTGCTAGCAAAACAAATAAAGATCCGTAGGAAAATCGAAATCCCTGCACACTATCTAGTGAAAGAATAATACTAGACAATGTTATAAATCCAATTGCCGCCCAAAGTTTATTAGAAACTTTCTCATTGAAGATTAATAGGGCAATCATTGTTGTGGCAACAATCTCAAAATTTCCAAGCAAGGAAGCATTTGAAGCATTTCCATACTTAATGCCTAGCATAAGAAAAATAGGAGCTATTATATCAAGAACAATCATTCCAATTGTGTACTTAAGGTCATTTTTTGTGAGTCTCTCTGATTTTTTTTCATTCTTCCAATGAAATACATACATCACCCCTACACCTATGCCAGCCCCCAAATATAAAAATGAAGCCATAATGGTTGGAGATACTTGTCCAATCAACAACTTTGATAACGGAGTACTTATAGCATAAAATGCTGCTGCAAGAGTTGCGTATATAATAGCTAATAACTTTTTATTTTCCATAACAGTCACCACCATTTTGCAATATTAGTTTTTTCCATTTTCTAATTTTAGTTCTAAAAGTTCCAAATGGTGCTACTGTATTTACATGAATGAACTTATAAACTTCCCAAGTTGCAGTTTTTGTTGCTTCATCTGCCCATTTTCTCATATGTGGTTTAAATAGTTCTTCATCTGTAAAATTATCTATCATTAAATAAATATCTTCTACATTTTTTGTTAATATCTCTTTTAAGTCTTTCAAAGATTTATTAGCATAGGTGTCCGTAAACCATTGGTACAACTCACCGAGCTGATTCCACTTGAATTTATCTGATGGTGTTTTAACATCTATACCTTTTTTCTCATCTTCTTCCCATTTTAATACTAAAGTCGTCCAGCCTACTTGATAGGCAAGATTTTCTGCTGGTGTCCTATCAACTTCTTCTAGCCTTATATCTTTTAGTTCTTCTGGTATATTGTCAAACTCTGAAATATATTTTTCAAAAGTTTTCTTTATCTCATTCTTTAATTCTTCCTTACTTTCATAAGACCTCATATGCCTGCCTCCATAGTTTATATATAAATATTATACCAAAAATATTTTTATCCTAACGTTAATTCATAATCTTGTAATCAAACTGTTCCTGTTTATTTTTATTTTATCTCTATTCTTTAAATATTCCTCAACATCAAACAAGTTTTTCTTATCATAATCTTCCAACAACTTATAATTCTTATGCTTTGTAATATCAAACTTATCTGATAAGAAAGGTCTTACTCCCCTTAGCTGATATATACACTTACCACCATCCATTACAGTTATTTCATCTTGGCTCATAAGTTCTTTGCCAGTTTTTTGGTAATTTAGTCCAAAAGATTTTTGGTTTGATTTTGTTTCTGATGTGTTATATAGGTCTATGGTTTCTTTTCCTAAGGTTTCTGATAATTCTTTTACTGTTGTTTTTTCTTTTCCTCCTAAAAAGAGTGTGGAGTCACAGTTACCAACTATTGTATCTGCATGGTCTTTGTAAATTGCTTTTAATTGAGATTGTGCTTGCAGTATTATGCTTGCTGATATTTCTCTTGAACGAATTGTTGCTATTAATTTTTCAAATTTAGGAATTAAGCCAATATTTGCAAACTCATCAAGTAGACACCTAACATGAACTGGAAGTCTTCCACCATACACATCATCTGCCTTATCACATAGTAAATTAAATAATTGGGAATACATTATTGAGACTACAAAGTTAAAAGTATCGTCAGTATCTGATATTATTACAAATAAAGCAGTTTTTCTATCTCCAATTTTATCGAGTTCTAATTCATCTTCGCTCATTAGTTCTCTAAGCTCTCTTATATCAAAAGGTGCAAGTCTTGCTCCACAAGATATTAGAATTGACTTGGCAGTTTTTCCTGTAACAACTTGTCAAGGACTTTCTAATCATTTTTATGGGGTTTTTTATCTTTTTCTCGCTCCATTTCCCTAAGCATTATCCTTTTCAATTTATCTTGCATAGTTTCAGTCGCATTTTCATTAAAATGGACAACAACCTCATAAGTTGCCTTTCCAATCTTCTTTATGGTCTTTATTCCTGTATTTTGTTCGTTTTTATTTTCGTGCATATTAGTTTCCCTCCTGTTAGTTGCAATCAAAAAAAGACGATAGAGTTTTATTTCTACCGCCTTTCACAAGTCTTGTAGCTATTCATTTAATAACGCTTTACCATTTACATATTAAATTTTCAAATCCTTATTGTTCAGCATTCCGCCAAACATCGTATGATACATATCCTTGGAAGATTCCTCTATCTTTGTAATACTTGATATTTTATTTCCTGCATCTTTTGATGATGCTCCGCAAAGATAAAAGGCTTCACTGTCTGTTCCATAGTCTATTGCAATATATCTATCGTGATATTTTTTGCCTGCAACCTTCATTTTTAAGTTGATATTTGGATAATCTCTTCTAAAATCATTTAGGATGTTTTTTGTAAGCATATCTTTATTTTTCACATTGTCGCTAAAGACTATAATTTCAACATTGTCTTTTGCAGCTCTTAATAATTCTAAGGTTTTCAAGCCTATATAGTTATCTATTACATAAATGCTTTTCTTTGCAGACTTATATATTTTTGTATAAGCAACATCTGCTTCAATCTTATCTCCATTCATTAAAAGGAAATGCTTGTATGTGTCTGGATCTATAAAATTATCCATAACCTTTTTCAAATCTTCTTTTGTAGCCATTTGCGACTTTATTTCAGCTATATCCTTTGTGTTTTGATTTGTCTGTACTGCTATTTGTACCAATTCTTTTGAGCTAATAAAATCTTGATTTTCGATTATAAAGTCTTTCATCTGCTTAAATGTTCTAATTAAGGCTCTACTTTGCCTAATCGCAAGTTCACCTCTTAATACCGTCATAAGCATATAAATACCTTGTTCTGTAAAGGCATTTGGTAAGTATCTTGAACCGCCCCAACTTGAGGTGAAATTTTTGCACCTCAAGTTTTCAAATTCATTCTCGGTAAGTTGAAACATAAAATCTTCGCCTTCAAACTTCTCAATATTGTTTTTTACCTGTCTATTAAAGTTTTTTGTTTCATAACCATATATTTCAGCTAAATCTGCATCAAGCATTACTTTTTGCCCACGAATAAGATATATTTTTTCTTGTATAGTTTTATCATCTACAATAACTATCTCTTTATTTTCTTCTGCCATGAAATGCACCTCCAACATTATCTAAATTCTTTTATATTTTTCTACTCCACCTTCAGCTTTTCCGATGTGTTCCACATTTTTTACAAGTCTCTTATTTACATTTTCATAAAACCATCTGCCAATCAATGCCGGCGGTGTTGCGATTAACTCTCTCAAAACAAATTCTTTGCCTTTCGGTAAAGAGCTAATTTTGTTTAATAAGGTAGTATATAGGTCAGCATAGCTTGTATTTTCTTGTAAACTACTACACTTACAATATTCAGTAACGCTTGGGAAACCTCCCTCTATTGCTTTTTTAGTTAAAATTTCAAGTTCTTCATCGGTTACAGTAAATTGAATTCGCATTTATATATCCTCTCCTTATAACTGAGTTTATTACCATATCATTATCATTTTATCATAAATACGATATTTTTTCCATACCACAAATTTAAGCCCTTATAAGATGTTTTTACAATTAGCCATAATCTGATACCTATTTTATTATTAACACTCTTAAAAAGCCTTTCCACCGTCTTATACGAGGTCTACAAGTGTTCACCCTTGTCATAATCTTCAAAGGTATATACTTTTGATTTACTGTTTTCCTTTAATTTCCCTTTGTCCTGTTCATACCAATGAACCAAGGTCGCATAATGGTCTTTGTAGTTTCTTCCTGTACTTTGCATATAGGTTGACAGCTTCTCTATCATTTTATCCCTATGACATTGCATTTTATCCTTTAATTTTCCATATTCTTCATCAGTTAAGGAAACATTTTTATATTCTCCATAAAGGGAGGGGGATATTTTTTCTTTCTCCCCCTCTTTTTCTAACTCTATATCTATCTCTTTCTCTATCTCTATCTCTCCGTTGCAGTTTTGTTGCAAAAGGTTGCAAGGTGTTGCACCAGTGTTGCATTGCAACGCTTTTTGTCCTCTTGATTTCCTCGAACGCCTTGTAGACGCTGTTTCTGAACCTATAAGACTTGGGATTTCTGTTAAAAAATACTCGTCATTTTCTGTGATTATCTCCATCAATCCTTGTGCTACAAGATAATTTACTGTAACCATTACATCATCTTCCGTTTCATCAATCGTTAATGCAAGCTCCTTGATAAAGTCTGTTTCTACTCCGTCATAATACAGCTTCCCACTATCTTTTAAGCTAAGCAAAAGCAATTTGAGGTAAATGATTGTATAGGTATCTCCTCCTGATATTTTTCTTAGCCTTTTGATTCTCTTATCTGTAAAAAAATCTTCTTTCAATTTTAACCAATAGTATCTTCTGTTGTCTGCCATTTTTATCTTTCCTCCCCTGTATTTTTATAATTTTCTTTAGCCTTTTCCTTGGCTTTTTGTTTGTACTGCTCCTTTCTTTCCTCTTGCTCTTGGAATTTTTTCAGCTGTGCAATAACACTTGGTTTATCTCCTCTCTTAATTGCCTTATCTATCTCAATAGATAGGTCTATTCCATACTCGTCATTGACAATCTTTACTGCATATTTGATATGGTCTATCTGCTTAAATTCGTCTTGTACTTTAACTTTATCTTCCGTTAAACTTTGTATCTCTTTTTCAAGGTTTGATATTTCTTTTTGCCAATCACTTAATTTTATAGATGATGTCCCTGTAAATTTTTCTATGGTCTTTCTTGCTCTTAGATATCTGTCTATTCCTTTTTTATGAGAATTATAAAAGCTGTCTTTGAATATGGTTTTGCTTTTGTATTCCTGATAAACTTCTTTGTTTTCTTTGATAGAGTCTATGCAGCTTACACATTGATTTAAGTCTTTTATTCTTTGTGTTTTTTCTTGAATATCACCACTTATCTTTTTACTTTGTTTTGCAAGTTCAAAGACTTTTCCTTGTAGGTCTGCTATGGTTTGAAGATGATTATCTTTTAGATAGTAGATTGCTTTTACAAATCTCTTTAGGTCTGCATTTCCCTTTTTTATCTGTCCATAGTAGGATAGATTTTTTATTTTTTCTCCCTGTATCTCGTTATAGATAGAGATATATTCATAGAGGTTAAAGAGTTCGGCTTTGTTCTCAATCTCTTGTTGTCTTGTTTCTTTGTACTCGTCATATTTTGCTTGAAATGTAGAAACAAGTGAGTTAAGCCAAGAGTTAATCTCTAACAATTTTTCTTTAATTGCCTTAACTAAGGAGTTGTGCTTTTTTATTTCTCGGTTGATGTTTCCTTTGTCGGTTTCGATTCCTTTTTTCTCTAAGGCGCTGGCACTTGCTCCCATGTGAATGGTTGGGATTTCTTCTATCCCTTGTCTTTTGTAGGAACGATGATCCACTCTCTTTTCCTGATGATTTTTTTCTAAATACTGATTACAAAGGCTTGCAAAATTCTCTCGCCATTTCTCTGCGTTGCCTTTATCGTTCCAGTCTGTCAGCTCTACTTTTCTTGTTTTATAGTTTCCGCTTTTTAGTTTTATCTTTTCTCCGTTTTCATCAAGAACATATTCTTTTTTGCTTTTTGCCTGCCACTCTCCTTTTTCATTGATTGGTCTAAGGGTAGTCATAATATGAGCATGGATATTGTTATTTTCTTCATCACTTTCATCATGGATTGCAAGGTCTGCTATCATTCCTTTTGATGCAAAATTTTCTTGTATGAAGTCGATAATGAGTTTCTTGTTTTCTTCAAAAGATAATTCTTTCGGTAAGGCGATAATGAAGTTTCTTGCAAGCTGTGCATTGCTTGCTTTCTCATTTAGTTCAACGCTATTCCATAAAGTAGTTCTATCTTTTAATGCTATGGGGACATTCTCCGGCAAGAAGATTTCTGAATGTAAAAGTCCTTTTTTATTATGGTAGTCGTGAGTTACTCCGTCCCATTCATTTGTTAATTTCTCACAGGATATATATGCTGCACTTGCAACTGCCGATTTACTTTTTCCTCTGCTTATCATTGATATACTAAAGTGAAATGTTTCTGCCATCTGTATAAGCTCCTTTCATTTTTTGTTTGTTTTCAGGTAAATAAAAAAAAGCAGACAGGTTATTTTTGTATCTTTTCCTATCTGCTTTATCTGTATATTTTTATTAACTTTTGTATGTTTTAAGACTTGCTAAAATCCCTTAGTTTTTCTAAGGGCGCAATTATACACCCTAAAGGGTGCTTTGCGTTCTGCGAAGCTTTTTGCCCTTGCAGGGAGCTTCTGAAAAAACTAAGGTCTTTTATTCTGTCTACTCGCTGTCTGTTTCATCTTCCATATCTTTCCCATTTATCATTTCTTCATAGGCTTGTCTGTATTCTTCTGTGTGAGTAGCAACTTTAAGTAATTCTTCTATCTCCTCATTGGTAAACATTAGTGGATTTTTAACCACTCTTTCTACTATCAAGCCTCTTTGTATAAGCCTGTGATTTCTTCTTTTTCGTTCTTTTTCGTTTGCAAGTTTTTCTAATTTCTTGCCTTGATTTTCTAATTGTTTCAGCTTCACATTGCACTTTTCTCTTTCTTCCTGAAGTTCAGAAATTTGTTCCTGTACTTCCTGTAATGTGTTTTCTTTCTTCATTTTTCATTCCTCCATTTTGGTATCTGCTTGTTTCCATAAAGAAAGGTTAAGCACCTTTTTTGACACTTAACCTTTCCAAGTTTTTAGATTTTATCTTCTAAAATCTTTCTCAGTTTTTCTAAAATTCTGTCCCTCCTCCCGCTGATTGCTTGATGTGTAACTTTCTCTCTTCTGCTGATTGACCTTAGGCTTTCTTCTTTGTAGAAGATGGCTTCCATTAGCTCTCGTTCTTCTTGTGTTAGAGTATTTAATGCTTTATGAAGTTCTTCAATTCGCATTTTTACTTCTACAATTTTTTCTAAGTCTATTTTTTCATCTATGATGTTATCTACAAAGTGTCCATCATGATCCAGTGCTGAAAATGGTATAACATTATGCTTCCAATCTTTTCTTTGGAGATATTTTTCATGCTCTGTTATCTTCCAGTAGGCTTTATAGACTTCTTCACTTACAGGTACGGCTTTTCCTTTGACATAAAGGAAATATTCTTTTTTGTCCATTGTGTAATCCTCCTTTTTATGCTCTCTGTTTTTGCTTTTTGAGAATAAAAAAAGGAGGACTTCTACACTTTGGTGTAAATAGTCCTCCGAAAAGAAATGAATCTATCTTTTCTTTAGATATATTTAGTTGCTTGAGATAATAAGAAACTATAAGGCAAGAAGAATTTTTTGTTATTTCTTTCTTCTATATGAAAAGTCTTTTTCATCTTACTCCCCCGTTTCTTACATCTATCTAATATTCATATATCAAACCTTTCTAAACTACCCATTCTTCAGATTGTTTTCTGATTTCAATAAAATCCTTATATATTCCATGTTTAGATGCAAGTTCACTATGTGTTCCTACTTGTTTTATAACACCATCTTTTAAAACAACTATCTGATCTGCATTTTTTACAGTAGAAAGCTTGTGTGCAATTACAATAACAGTTTTGCCTTTTAATAAGTTTTTCAAAGCAATCAATAATTCTTTTTCATTTTCTGGATCTACGCTTGAAGTTGCCTCATCAAGAACTACAAACCTACTCGGTTTTAACATGGCTCTTGCAATAGAAATTCGTTGACGCTCACCACCCGATAGATTTGAACCCCCTTCTTGCAAAACAGTATCATAAGCTTGTGGCAATTTCATAATAAAATCATGGCACTGAGCTTTTTTGGCAATATCTATCATTTCTTCATCTGTTGCTTTTGGATTACCAAACTTAATATTGTTTTTTATGGTATCATCAAAAAGATACACGTCTTGAAAAACAAAGCTAAAATTTGAAAGCAATTCATCATACTTGTACTGTTTAATATTTAGATTTCCAACTTTTACTTCGCCAGAATTTACATCCCAAAACCTCGCCATTAAATTGCAAAGTGTTGTTTTACCACTTCCTGAAAATCCAACAAGAGCAGTTGTTTTTCCATCTGGAACAAGCATACTTAGATTATTGAAAAGATTTTCTTTTCCATAAGAAAATGAAATATTGTTCATTGATATTTCTGCTTTATCTACTTCTGTCATTTCACCTTCTTCAATTACAGGTAAATTTCTTAAATTTATAACAGTATTAAGATTTCGTACAGCAACACCCTTAATACTCTGCATACTTCCTGCTAATTCAAATCCAGAAAAAACAACAAAACTCATAACAATTAATATAATAGCTTTAGTAACTTCAATATCCCCTGATAAATATCTTATTATAGAACTAAAAATTATCACACAAATGCCAAGTTTAAATACTAACAAGAATAAAAACTGTGTTGGAACTAAAATTTTTTCTACAGCAAGGAAACCTTTGCGACTTTTTGTAATACTTTCGTTTAGTTCCTTAACTGTATTTTTATCTTTTCCAAATGCTTTAGTTATTCCTATCCCATTTACATACTCAAGCATTTTTTCACTTAAATCCAATTTAAGTCCTAACAATCTCTCTGTTAGTTGATCTGTGCTTTTTTGTGTGAATAAGTTTACTAAGGTTCCAACAATCAAAGTCAACAATATAATTATAGCTGTTGCAAAATCATAAGGTAGTATGAAAATAACCATAATTAGTGTCTGTATTGTACCTACAAGCATTTGCTCAATAATAAAAACTCCTATTGTTTCAAGTTCACCTATAACAGTTGACAATGCTCCTGCTATATTCCCTAAAGAATTTGTGCTGAAATATCCCATGTTTACTTTTTTTAAACGATCACCAATATATAATCTATTTTCTGCTCCTAAATTGTACGAAGCAATGTATTTGTTTTTATCAGCCAGATATCCAAATATAATTTTTCCCACCACACTTATAGCTGCAATAATAAAAACAATATACACATCTTTCATTAAAATGCTTTGGTTCGTGAATATATTTTCACAAATTTTGGTCAAACATAATAGAATTGCACCTAAAGAAACTCCTTCAAATACTCCCTTAAATACATCAAAAATAAGCATTTTTGTTATTTTATTTGAATATGACCCTGACACCTCATATAAAGTTTTTATCAATTCTCTCACTTTATATCACCTCGATTTCTTTAGATTCTGTATATACATCCCACATTTTTTTGTATCTCCCATTTAACTCTAGTAATTGTTTATGAGTGCCTTCTTCAATTACTTCTCCACTATCCACCACAATTATTTTATTTGCATTTACAATTGTAGATAACCTGTGAGCTACCATAATCACTGTTTTATCTTTAATTAACTTATCAATAGACTGTTGAATAACTGATTCATTGTCAGGATCAGAATATGCTGTTGCTTCATCAAGTAGTACAATAGGACTATTCTTTAAAAAACACCTAGCTATTGCAATTCTTTGCTTTTCTCCTCCAGAAAGATTTGCTCCTCCCTTTCCTACAATAGTTTCATATCCATTTGGTAGGCTCTTTATAAAATTATAGCAACTCGCTTTTTCACAAGCCTCTTTAATTTCATCCATACTCGCATCTTCCTTCGCCATCTTTAAATTTTCTAATATTGTTTTATTAAAAAGAAAGTTTTCTTGCGACACATAGCTAACAAGCTCCATATTCTGTTTTAAAGGCAATTCGTTCAAATTTGTTTTTCCAATTAAAATTTCTCCATTAGAAACATTCCAAAATCCTGCGATTAGTTTTGTAATAGTAGACTTTCCACTACCTGAATTTCCAACGATTGCAGTTAACTCATTTTCATTTGCTTTAAACGAAATATTATTTAATACATTCTTTGACTCTTCATATGCAAATGTAACATCTTTAAACTCTACATCATAAGATTTTATATCTCTTACTTCTTCTCCTCTTTTTAAGTTAGGAATTTCCATTATTTTTTTTATTTCTTCAAATACAACTTTTATATTTGCTATTGTTTCCATATGACTCATAGCTTTTATTAATGGTTTATATGAAGCATATGATAGCAATATACACATGATAAGAGTCCCTACTTCAACACTACCCTTCATAAAGAAATACAAGGAAGCTGGTAAAACGAATACCATAGTTGACGGGATAGTTTCCATAGTTGCTGTCATTGAAAAACAAACACTCAAATACCAATCAAGCATTGCGTTCTTATTCTCTTCAACAGTCTTTCTAAATTTCCCAAATGATGATGCTGATTTATTAAATGCTTTTATAACTTTAATACCATTTACATATTCAACCATTGTCGTATTCATAGCTTTAGCTGCTTCTTGGTATCTTTTAGATTTTCCTTCATAACCTCGCATCATTAACATTGAGAACAATAATCCCAATGGAATTGTAAGTAAATTTGCAATTCCTATTCTCCAGTCCATTATAAAAATTGTTATGATCAATACTATAGGAATGAATATATTAGCAATAACTTCTGGAATCACATGAGCAATCGGTTTTTCCATTTTATCAAGTGTTTCCACCATAAATTGAGACCACTGTCCGCTGCTCTTTCTTTCAACTTCTCCCATAGAAATTTTACTTAATTTGTCAGCTAATAACTTTCTTTTATCTTCAATAATCCTGTAGGCAAGATTATGAGAAATAATAGTAGATATTTCATGAAATAATATACTTGCCAAAAATCCCAGAAATACAGCAAAAATATATGGATAATAATTATTTAAATTTGTATTTTTTGCAACCAAGTTATTAATAATGGCTGCTACAGAAAAATAAGGTATTACACCAAATCCTACTCCTATTATCGCAATGAATACAGCTGCGAAAATCTTGCTTTTATGTCCCTTTAAGATATCCATCTTTTACCTTCTTTCATAAAATCTTTTTATTCTGCCATCGCAAATTTCCAATAATTTATTACATGTACTATCAATCAATTCATTATCATGCGTAACAATAAATATAATTTTATTATTTGAAAATTCTTTAATGACTTTGCTTATTTCGAGCATATTTGTATAATCAAGTCCACTCGTTGGTTCGTCCAAAATAATAATTTCTCTATTCATTAACATCCCCAATGCTACAGAAAGTCTCTGCATTTGACCTCCTGATAAGCACATAGGATGACGATTATCTAATTTTTTAAGATCTAATTTTTCTAGAATATTATCTATTTGCTTTTCATCTATTTTAGAATCAAATAAACTAAATTCATCTCTTACAGATTCAGAAAAAAACTGATGAATTACATCTTGCATAACCATATAACAAAGTTTTCTTCGTTTTTTATATTTTATGGGACTTCCTTTATAGCTTATTTTTCCTTCGTTTTCTTTCAACAGTCCACACAAAATTCTCATTAATGTTGTTTTTCCTTGACCATTTTTACCTGTTATTGCAATAATATCTCCCTTGTTTCCAGAAATATTTATCTTATCCAAAATTTTTTGTTTCTTATTTTCATATTCTAAATTTGAAACTACAAAGTCATCAGATTCACAAAATGTGACAGGATTTGCAAAATCATCATTTTTCTTTCTTACAAAAGTTCTAAGTCCCAGTTTCTTTCGTGATTCGTCAGTAATTGAAGAAAATTCCACATTTGAAAAAACATATTCTATTTTTCCGTCTTGTAAATACATAGCTCTATCAATTAAATCCATTAAATAATAGAGTCTATGTTCAGAAATAATAATTGTCTTACCCTGAGCTTTAAGATTTATAAGCATCTCTCTTATTCTTTCAATGCCATACTCATCAATATTTGCAGAGGGTTCATCAAACACATATACATCTGGATTGGTAGCATAAATAGATGCAATAGCAAGTAATTGCTTTTCTCCACCTGACATCATAAAAACATTTCTGTTTTTTAATCTTTCAATTCCCAAATCACGTACTACTTTAAAAACTTGTCTTTTTATTTTATCAGGGTTTTCACCTAAATTTTCTAATCCAAATGTTAGTTCACTATCTGAATCTAAATTAAAAAACTGTGTTTTGGGGTTTTGAAAAATTGTTCCCACTTTTTCAGAAATTTCATATATCTTCATTTGTTTTGTGTTTATCCCATTTATAAAAATATTTCCTAATAAATTTCCCTCTAAAAAATGAGGAATCAATCCATTGATTAATTTTGTTATAGTTGTTTTCCCAGAACCAGATTTTCCGCATAATAAGATAACTTCTCCTTGATTAATCTTTATTGAAATTTTCTTTAACTGTTCTTCTAAGCTTCTCTTATAGGAATATGAAGCTTCATTTATATTAATCATGTTTCGTACCTCTTATAAAAATAACTTGAACTTTACATTAAAGAACATCAGAATACATAATAGAATAATTATTAGATCCCAAATGTTAAATCCTGCATCATCCATAAAAGTCTTTCTTGCAGGATTTTCTATCCCTCTTACTGTAATAGCCTGAGCTAATTCATCTGCGGTATTAGAAGCTGTAACTATTAATGATATTAGTCCTAATTGTATCTTTTTAAATCCAGTCACGCCTCTTATTTTTATTGCATCTGAGATTAATATTTTTTCTTCTCTTAAAGATGGAAAATATCTGATGCTTATTGCCAAAGAAATAATCAGGCTTTTTGGAAAATGCATCATTTTTAGGGCATACATAATATTTCGTATAGGATTAGTTTTTATAAGAATTTGACCAACTAAAAAAATCGGTATTAACTTAGGAGCATGAATCACCAATAATCCAAAATGTGCTGAGATTACATCTGGCAGAATCGGCAAAACAAAATATTTCAACCCCTGTAATAATACAAACATAGATAATGCCTTTAAAGATATTTTAACAAGTCCCATAAATAAGGCTATAATAGCAGCCATTAAAAGAATAAAAACATCTAATTTTAAGCTATTATTTGCAAAGCTAATAATACTAACTGAAATCAAAAAAATGATTTCAGTTAGTGGATTTAGCTTTATAATGCCTCTTACAATACCCTCCATTTACATAATTCCAGCTTTCTCAAAACGTTTTTTGAACATTGCTTTACCTATATATGCACCAATGACTCCTCCAATAAATGCAGTAATGATCATCCCGATAAGTGTTGGAATTGAAATTAAAGTTTGTAATTTATTTACATATTCTGGACTCATTCCCATTTTAATAATAGATTTCATATAAGATTCTTGGAACAACCACATAGGCAATGGTGATCCAATCAACCCAATGCAAATCAATCCTGAAGATACTATTACGCTTTTTTGACTTTTATATCCCAAAATTTTTCTAGTAATTTCTGCTAAAACTCCTGCAATAACGCAAGTTATGACAATTGTAAAAGTGCATTCTCCTATAGCAAAATATATAATCCCTGTAATTGCTATCAAAAGTAAAGCCGTTCCTGGTTTTGGCACCTTAGAGACCAACAACATGTAAATAAAATTACATATTATGCCTGTCATTGCTGGCCATAATAACCAAAGTATCGGTGAAAGTATTGGAATAATCATTACCGCCATGGATAATGCCATATAAATCACTGAAAAAATGCCGATGTTAACTAAATCTTTTGTTTTTAATTTTGTTTCATTCATTTGAATACCTCCTTTTAAATTTTTATATTTATTTACCAGTTGCAATATGATTGATTCAAAATAATCTTTACTGGTAAATTTTTCTTATTTTTGTTTACTTTCCATAAAACGCAGAAAATCGGGATTAACCCGATTTCAAAATTTATTATTTTTAATTTTATATTATGTTTTCATTTAATAATCCTCCTCCAACCAAAATTCATTGCTGCCTCCATCATATCGATAAAATTCAAGGCTTCATTATATGAATACCTATGTGTGATTACCTCAAATAAAGGTGTACATGCCATTGTATAAAGAACATGAAGTTCATCATCATTCAAATCATTTACTTCAATCTTTTTTTCTTTAAGAACCTCGATCAATTTCTTAGCACCCTGCACTTCAAGATTCACTAAATCATGACGAATTGATTCAAATTCCGTACCCTGAGAACAGTTAAACAGAAGATTAACTATAGGATCGTTTTGGTAAATAAATTCCAATAATTCCCTATTACTATCATCAGATTTTTCTCCAAAAGCTTGTAAACCATTTACTTTAATTTCTTCAATCGCTTGATTTGTCAATTCTTTACTTCTTCTGTATAAGTGATCAAGTATAGGACTTACAAGTACCTTAAAAATATCTTCTTTAGATTTAAAATGCTTATATATTGCACCAGGTGTAATTCCTGCATTTTTAGCAATAGTGCGAATAGAAGCCTCTTCGAATCCATGCTCTGTAAACTCGCTTTTTGCACTTTTTAATATTTTCTTTATTGTAACATCTTTGTCTCTCAGTAAGTTTCACCTCCCAACTTAAGATAACACTGTTTACTATATTTTAGCATAATCTAACCTCAAAGTCAATCCACAATATTCTACTGAAAATCTCTTGCCTTTACTGAAAATCTCTTGCCGGTATCCCCTCTCTTTTCAAAACCTTTAATTTCTCTTGTTTCTTCTGCTCCCTTATTGCCTTATATTTATCCTCATACTCTTTCTGTTTTCCGCTTGCTTTTCGTTTCAGGTAATTTTGATGTAGCTTGTCTTTTCTTTCTTCGATTTTTCTTTCTTCTTCCTCAAGTTTTTGTTTTTCTTCATCACTTAACTCCGCCTGTGGCAGTTCATAATTGCCTATGAAATTAAAGTAAATTTCTATCTTTTGCTTTGATGTCTGACTTCCTTTTCTATCTCTTTCATGTACGATAATCTTTTCTACAAACTCATTTATCATTATAGTTGTAAGTTCATCAAAGTTTTCATAACGACTGATAAGAGATATAAATTTTTTAGCTCTGTCTGTTTCTTTTTCATATCTTGATATTACAACCTCTAAGTCTTTAATCTCTTTGCTTAATGTATGTTGCTCTGTTTCGTATTGGTTATTTAGGATTTCATAACGATTATTCGGTATTTTATTTAGAATCATATCTTCATAAATTCTGCACATCAGTCGTTCAAGTTCCTGAAGTCTGTTTTGGCTTTCCGTTAATTTTATCTTTTTCTTTTCTATCTCTACTTTTTCCTTTTCTTCCATTTCATTTTGAATTGAACGGATAAAGGCTTCGTTATCTTCATCAAGATATTTTTTAATGTCTTTTAAGGTTTCCTGTATAAGGTTTAAGACCGCTTCTGCTTTTATCCTGTAAGCTGATGGACATAGAGTTCCGCAAGGCACTTTTTTATAATTACTGCAAACATAATAAGGGATATTCTTATAGTTATTTGTCCTATGAACATACATCTTGCTCCCGCAATCTGCACAATACATCAATCCTGTGAGTGGGTGATATTCGCCCCAACCGTCAGGATACCTTTTTACATTTCCTCTTATCC
>NZ_JAMXSM010000031.1:0-16814 GCF_026131665.1 Anaerococcus sp. NML200574
AGGTAGATGACAGTTTTTATGACGGATATTTTAACCCTAAAACCACCTCGTCATACTACTTCTTCATTATACAAAAATAGTGCAAGATAGAAATCACTTTCTTTCTTACACTATTTATGGTACTAAACAATCCACCCCTGAGGAATGGATTGTAATAAAGTTAAACATTTATCTCTTATTTAGTTTTTTTATAAGCAAGACCTGCACCGATTAGTCCAATTAGGGCCATTGATGAGCCGATTAGACCTGTCTTTGGGTTTTTAGCAGAAGACTTGTTTTCTTTTTTAGAATTTTTATCTTCCTTTTTATTATCTTTTGCCTCTACTTCTTCTATCTTAAAGATTTTGCCAAATTGGGCTGGATAAGAAGTTAGGATTACATCATCTGTCGTGATTTTATAGACTTTTCCTACTTTTAATTCGCTTTTGCCAAATTCTTTTTTAGGGACTAAATACTTATCTTCCTTATTTGATTTTCTAGCTACTGTGACTCCTTCCTCATCGATTTTTTCTATTACAAAGGTGTCTGTAAGCATAGTTTCTTTAGCTTTTTCTTTTTTCTCTTCCTTTTTTTGTTTTTCTTTTACTTCTTCAACCTTATATACAGCTGCAAATTGAGCTGGATCTGATGTTAGGATTTCTTCAGATGTTTCTATCTTGTAAGTTTTGCCTACTTCTGGATTTACTTTTCCAAAATCTTTTTTATTTAGATTGTATTTGTCTTCTTTGTTTCCTTTTTCATAGACTGTTACAAAGTCTCCATTTATTTTTTCTACTACATATTCTTTGGTCATTTTTTTAGCTTGTTCTTTTTCAACTATTGAATAGATTTTACCAAATTGGGCTGGATTAGAAGTCATAACTACATCGTTAGTTGTAATTGTAAAGACTTTGCCTTTTTCAAGCTTCATGTCCTTAAATTCTTTTTTAGGAACATTGTAGACATTTGCTTCATTTCCTAGTTCATAAAGATCTACACCTTCTTCGTGAATTTCTTTTACTACATAATCTTTTACAATTTTTTCTTCTTCAGATTTCACTTCTTTTATTTGATGTATTTTAATAAATTTTGCAGGGTCAGAGGCTGTTAGAATATCATCGGCTGTTATTTCAACTTCTTTACCTTCTACAAGGTCAATATTTTTGAATTCACTCTTAGGAACATTATATAAATCATCTGGATTAGATTTTTTATATAAGTCTACCCCTTCTGCATTTATTTTTTTAATTACATAAGTGTCAGTTATTACGTGGCTTTCTTTACCTTCTATGACCCTATATACTTTTGCAAATTTTGCAGGATCAGATTCTAGAATTTCCCAAGATGTGTAAAGGGTAAATACTTTTCCTTCCTTAAGGTCCATTCCCTTAAAATAAGATTTTGGCACATTGTAGACTTCTGCTTCGTTATTAACTGCTGCAAGGTCAACACCTTCCTCATAAATCTTTTTAATCTTATATTCTGCTACTTTTGGATTTGTAATTGAGTCTTCTGCTTCGATTTCATTTACTTTTTGATTTTGGATTTGTTCGCTAGCGAAAGCAGTGTTAATTAACATAGCTGAGATTGCTAGGGCTAGTAATAATTTAGATTTTTTCATGACACCCTCCTTAAAATATATTGGTATCTTTCTTAATTATATAATACCCAATAGGGTGTTAAATTTGTGTTAATTTTGTAGAAATTTTGAAAGTTTTTTTTAAGTTGTATACTAATATAAGAAGAAAATAGCAAAGGAGATTTAAATGAAATTTATTTCATGGAATATAGATTCACTAAATGCAGCCCTTACAAGCGATTCAGCTAGGGCTGTAATGAGCCGTTTAGTATTAGATACTATCGTCAAGGAAGATGCGGATATAATCGCCATTCAAGAGACTAAACTTCCTCACGGAGGCCCTAGCAAGAAACATAAGGAAAAACTTGCCGAATATTTCCCTGATTATGATTATGTTTGGCTATCAAGCCAGGAAGGCGCTCGCAAATCCTATGCAGGTACCATGACCCTTTATAAAAAAGGCCTAAAGCCTGAGGTAGACTTTCCTGTAATCGGGGCCCCATCTACAATGGATTTGGAAGGTAGAATTATTACTTTAGAGTTTGAAAATTATTACTTCACCCATGTCTATACACCAAATGCGGGTGGTGAGCTTGCAAGACTAGCTGAAAGACAAGAATGGGACAAGCTTTATGCAGATTATCTATCTAGTCTTGACAAAAATAAACCAGTAATTGCCTGTGGAGACTACAATGTAGCCCACGAGGAAATTGACCTAGCCCATCCAGAAAACAACCACATGTCAGCTGGTTTTACAGACGAGGAGAGGGAAGGTTTTACAAATCTTTTAGCAAAGGGCTTTACAGACACCTTTAGATATATCCACGGCGATGCCCGAGGCAAATACACCTGGTGGGCCCAAAGGGTAAAAACAAGTAAAATCAACAACTCAGGCTGGAGAATAGATTATTTCCTAGTTTCTGATAGGATTAAGGATTTAATAACAAATTCTGATATGATTAACTCTGGCGAAAGACAAGACCACACACCTATTGTTTTAGAAATAAATATATAAGAAAAACCTTGAAAGTTCAATGCTTTCAAGGTTTATTTTTATACTCTTAACTTTTTATCATTCATATATACTTCATCAATTATTGCAGATCCCAAGCACACTTCCCCATCATAAAATACTGCAGCTTGGCCAGGTGTAACTGCCTTGGTTTCATCATAGGTCACTTCTACCTTGCCATCCCCAAGTAATTTTACATGGGCATTTATATCTGCCTGTCTGTACCTAAATTTGGCAGTGCAATCAAATTCTTCTGGGCAAGGCTTATCAGAAATTGTAGAAAATTCTGAACCATAAAGCTTATTTGAAAATAGGAGTGGATTTTTCTTTCCCTGGCAAACTAGAAGCTCGTTTTTTTCTAAATCTTTGCCATAGACAAACCAAGCTTCACCTTCTCCACCAATTCCAAGACCACGTCTTTGACCGATTGTGTGATACATAAGGCCATCGTGTTTGCCCAAAATATTTCCCTCAGTATTGACAATATTTCCCGGCTGGGCTGGCAAATAATGGGATAGGAATTCGTTAAAATCTCTTTCGCCAATGAAGCAAATTCCTGTTGAATCCTTCTTATTTGCTGTAGCAAGGCCTGCTCTTTTAGCGATTTCCCTCACCTCAGATTTTTGCAAATCTCCTACAGGAAATAGTACATCCTTTATCTGGTCTTGGGAAAGTTGGCTTAGAAAATAGGTTTGATCCTTGTTAGAATCTAGGCCCCTAAGCATCTTTGTTTCCCCGCTAGACCTATCAACTCTGGCATAATGGCCTGTTGCAAGATAGTCTGCTCCAAGATTTTTGGCAAAATCTAAAAATGCCTTAAATTTTATTTCCTTATTGCACATGATATCAGGGTTTGGAGTCCTACCCTTCTTATATTCTTCAAGAAAATAAGTAAAAACCCTGTCATAGTATTCTTTTTCAAAATTTATTGAATAGTAGGGAATGCCGATTTGATTACAAACTGCTACTGCATCTTCAAAGTCTTCTTCGGCAGTACAAAAGCCATTTTCATCGGTATCATCCCAGTTTTTCATGAAAATCCCTGTCACATCATAGCCTTCTTCCTTTAAAAGAAGGGCTGCAACAGAAGAATCTACCCCACCTGAGATACCTACTATTACCTTTATATCTTTTTTATCTGTCATCTCAAAGCTCCTAACACTTCTATAAGTTTGTCAATATCTTCCTTAGTATTTTCAAAACCAAGACTTATCCTAAGGGAATTTTTCGCCCTTTCTGGCCCATAAATTCTTTCAACAACCTTTGAAGGAATCACAGCACCAGCCCTGCAAGCAGAACCTGCAGAAACCCCTATACCATTCATATCCAAATAGGTAAGGAGAAAATCTGCCCTGTAGTCCTTAAAATAAATATTTATAATATGATCGACATCTTTTTCTGGATTGCCATTTATTTCAAAAGCCAATCCAGTTTTACCAAGACTTTCTATCAAATATTTCTTTAATTCTCTTATCATTTCCCTTTCTTCAACCATATAAGGGAAAGATTTAGCCATCGAATAGGCTCCCATTACAAAGGAAGTTCCGGCCCTGCGGTATTTTTCCTGTTCGCCACCCTTTATAAAGGAAGGGAGGTTTTCTCTTGCAAAAAGCACTCCAAAACCATTAATTCCACCAATCTTATGGCCAGAAAGGGATAAGAAATCAATCCCCATATCATCCACATCTATATCAATATGGCCATAGGCCTGGACGCAGTCTACATGAAAATACACATCCCTATCTCTTAGAAATTCTCCAATTTCCTTGATAGGTAAAATAAAACCAGTTTCGTTATTAACCATCATTATTGACACAAGCTTAACCTCATCAGTAAGCTTTGCCTTAAGGGCCTCAAGAATGTCGGTATCTTTTTCAATCCCTAAAAGGATGGTATTTTCTGGCTTATAAGTATTTTCTATAGAGTCATGTTCTATATTTGTTGTGATAATTTTCTGATCAGCAAAGGCTGATAAAACTGTATTATTTGACTCACTTGCCCCTGATGTGAAAATAATTTGAGATGGATTTGCATTTATGCTTTCTGCAATATTTCTTCTTGCATCTTCCAAAATCTTCTTAGCCTCTCTACCAAAGGCATGGCTAGAATCAGGGTTGCCGTCAAACTTATCAGCATTTTCTAATATTTTTTCTAAAATTTTCTTTCTTTTAATGCTAGTTGCAGCATAGTCAAAATATATCTTCTTCATTCTTTGAATATACTTTTATAAAGCTTGATATCAAGGTTTGTGAGCAAATGAAAACCGCCCTAAGGCGGCATTTTTCACTTTAATTTTTCATAAATTTCTTTCGAATAATATTTACTGATTTTAAAATATCCAAGTCTGAACCTGGATATTTTGCTTATTCTTCAATTTTTATTTTCATTGATGCCTTAAAAGTTTGGCCAGATTTTAGGATAAATGGGTCTCCGCCCTTGATGAAAGACTTGCCATTGTAGCATGGTTCTACGCACCTATAATCTTCTAGAAAATCTGTCCAAATTGCAAATTTGTGGAAATTATCGCTTGTGATTTTTATATTAAAATTTTCTGCCCTGAATTTTACTTCACTAGCATCCAAAAAATAAGTGTCTTCTAGGTTAAAGTCGCCAAAATCTAGGCCCTCTACTTTAAAGCTTTCTCCTGCTTTAAAATATGGGTGAAAGCCTGGTGCTACTGGCAAGTCCTTATCAGACCCATTTACCATCTTTATCTCAGCTAATAAATAATCCTCTCCCAACTCGTAGCTTATAAAGGAATCTACTCCTTCATAGCCACATCTTCCTGCAAGATAGAGGTCGATTTTTTTATCGCTTATCTCTTTAATTTCCCACTCCTTATCTCTTCCGTAGCCATGATCTTTAAGGTCGTTTATCTCGCTTGGACCAAAGGATGGAAGGCATGGGTGGCTGCCACCTCTTGTTTTATTTTTGCCATTAATTTCCCTTTGAAATTTTGGGTAAAATACATCTTTCTCATCATAGGTGAATTTTTCTATGTAGGCCCCATTTGTATTTACTTGTAAATATATTTTTTTATTTTTTAATTCTTTTTCCATAAAATCTCCTTTATTTTTATATTTACCCAAATTTTATAAAACCATGACAAGGGTGCCTATGGTGATAAAAATTGTCCCAATTATAGCCTTTTTGCTGGCTACTTCTCCTAAAAATAAAAAGGCAAATATTATCGTAAAGACCACACTTAACTTATCGATCGGCACTACCTTTGATACATCTCCTAGTTGGATTGCCTTATAGAAGGCTAGCCAGGAGATGCCTGTGGCAAGACCTGAAAGAATCAAAAATATGAGGGATTTTTTGGATATTTGACTTAGGTCATGCTGGCCACCTACAACAAAAACCATTATCCAGGAAAATACTAGGACTACGCAAGTCCTTATGGCTGTGGCTAGGTTTGAATTAATATCTCCTATGCCAAACTTGGCGAGGATTGATGTGAGAGCTGCAAATATTGCAGATATTAGAGCGTAAAAATATGTCATTTTTTCTCCTTATAGAAAAACTCTCCCAGCTAGGGAGAGGCTTTTAGTCTTCAAATTCGTCAGCTAGGATATTTTTAAGTACTTCCGCTTCTTCAGCACTTAGGGTTATACCCTTGCTCATTCTTGTGTGATCTTCATTCCAATCTCTGATATCGTATTTTGGATCTCTTTCATTCCAGCTTACTAGGTTAAGCTCCTTGGTCCAACCCTTAGCATTTGTTGATAATACTCCGATATTTTCTACTATATCATATTTAATTGCCATAATTAACCTCTCAATCTTTTGTTTACTTCTTTTTGTATTATATTATAGTCGTAGCCTGCATAAGTCAAGCGTCTTTCTCTTTCCTTACCATAGGACCAATAGCCATCCATGATTTCTTGGACAAGCTTATCCATATCCTTATAAGATCTGCCTTTGATTATTAATGGATAATCTCTGTATAGGATATTTTTATCAATGTTACCATTGTAGCCATTTACCCTGCCTGTGTGGGCATATTGCCATACATCAAAGTCTGTATCTGTATAGCCTGTATAGTTTTTTGCCTTATAATCAGCTATCCAAAATTCATTATTATTTCTAACTTCTCTTGTTAGGTGGTTTTTGGCAAAGTGTGGATAAGAATAAATTCCTGCAAGATATCCTTTGGCTTTCATCGTCTTTATAAAAGCATCTGCTGCCCTTGATAAGTTTTCCCTGCCTGCCTTGGCCTGCCTTAGATTATCTTCTATATCTATATAGATTGGAAGAGATACATTTTTTCCTTTAACAAAATCTAGGACGAAGTTGGCTTCTTTCCTAGCTTCTTCTTCATTTGTAGCCCTTGAATAGTGATAAAATCCAATTGGGACTCCCCTTCTGTTAAGATTATCATAATGGGTATCCACGGTGAAATCTTTTCTAAGATAATAGGTCTTTTCCTTAGTTTTTTCATCTTCCTTGAAAGTTGTTATTGATGAACGGAGGATTGCTCCCTCTATGTCTTTGGCAAACTTGTCGTAATTGATAGCACTTGGCTTTTGGTGCTCTGAAATATCTACTACATTTGAGTAAACTGCTGTCTTTGGATAAAGAACTGGAGCTTTTTCTTCTTTGACTTCTTTAATTGCTTCTTTAGTCTCTTTTGTAAGATTTTGCCTGCCCTGATCATTATTTTTGGCTATTTCTGCTTGACGTCTTGCTGAAATTTTATTTGTATCAACCTTTATTCCATTTTCTACTAAGACCTTATCCAAATTGCTATTATCGTAATAAACTATTTCATCTGCAAAGGATAAGCTTGGTCCAGCTAAAAGGAGGGCCAGGCCTAGGCCTAATATTTTTCTAATTTTCATTTTATATCTCCAATACATCATCCAGATTTATATGGCAATAGCCAGCTGGGTTTTTCTTTAAATAGTCTTGGTGGTATTCTTCAGCCCTGATATAATTATTTAGGACCTTGACTTCCACCATAATTTTCTCTTTTTCTTTTTCTTGCTTAATATTTAAAAAGTTTCTTGCTGCCTTTAAAATTGCTTCAGACCTAGAATAAATTCCAGTCCTATATTGGCTTCCAACATCATTGCCCTGTTTGTTAAGGCTAGTTGGGTCAATTATATAGTAAAAATGTTCAAATATTTCATTTAAACTTATAATTTCTTCATCAAATGTTACCTTGACTGTTTCCGCAAAGCCTGTGACTTTTAACTCTTCATAGGTGGTTGTGGCAGTTTTACCATTGGCATAGCCTACTTCTGTCTTAATTACTCCATCAAGATTTGAAAAGTAGGCTTCAACTCCCCAAAAGCACCCACCTGCTAAATATACTTCTATCATTTTTTTCTCCCTAATAATATGCTTAAAAAATCTGTTCTCCTGTGGCTTCTTTCCTTATAAGTCCTTAAAGATAAGGAAAATGATGATGACAATAAGACTCCAAAGGCAATAGCTGCTGCTATACCAAGGGCCTTATAAAGTGAAATTATAGCCATAGGTGTCTCATTTGCTATAAAATATCTCATAGTATTGTAAATTGCTTCTCCTGGGCAAAGATTTATTATGCCAGGGAAGATAAATATGCTGGCTGGATAATGAAAAATCCTTGCCAAAACTTCTGAACTAATGGCTATAAATAAGGCTGACATAAAAGAAGCTATATAGACAGATTCGCTAAATTGCTCAACAAGCCTAAATATAACCCAGCCAAAGCCCGCATTAAGTCCTGAAACTAAGACTGACTTTTTTGGCGAATTAAACACATATGAAAATCCAAAGGCAGATATAGTTGAAATTATAAATTCTTTTATATATAACATCTTAACTCCAAAGCTTCATAATAGTAATCGGTGTACCTACGCCCATGGCAAGGGCTGTTGAAATTAAAATTGCAATAACCGCTCCAGTTAGACCAGAGGTTGAATCCCCACTCATCAAGTCTCTCATGGAATTTGTAAGCATTATTCCAGGGACAAAAGCCATCATTGATGAAATTATAACCTTAGATGACTCAATCCCTCCAATAAAGTTAAGGGCAAGGATAGTTACCAGTGAAACCATTACTCCGTAGAGGTAATTAACAACAAAATATCCCAAACTATTTTCTTCAAGAAAATGAGCAAAATAGTAGGATAAGCTTCCTACAATAAAGGAAATTAACATCTCATTTATACCACCCTTTAAAAGGAGTGAATAAGCAGCAGCTGCAATGCCTGCACCGACAATCTTAAAAATTAGGGGTTTATCTGGTGATTCCTTAATGTTTTTAAGCTCCCTTAGGGCATTTTCAAGGCTCATCTCTCCCCTACAGAAGGACCTGGAAAAGCTATTGACCTTATCTATATAATAAAGGTTATTTGACCTAGCTTTGACCCTTCTAACATTGGTATGGACTTCATTTTTGTAAGAAAAGCTTAGGATTATAACATTGGTAGTTGAGTAAACATCCACATCCTTAGTATTTTTCTTACTTCTTATAATTCTTTCAATTGTATCTTCTACCCTATAAACTTCAGCACCATTTTCAAGCATGATGGCACCAGCATCGCTGGCTATTTCTGATAATAGGACAGCTGATTCTTCATTTCTTATCTGATCGTGCATAATTTTTCCTATAGGTAAGTATTCTTATACTTTTTAATATTATCTTCACTCAAAAACTCATAGGCTGCATTTACCTCTTGGAATTTCTCCTTAGCTCCTGGCTCTTTATTTAGATCAGGATGGTATTTTTTTGCAAGCTTTCTATAATTAAGCTTAACCTGGTAAATGTCTGTATTTAAAGGTAGGTCTAAGGTTTGACAAGATTTTTCGTATTTTTCCTTAAAACCTAGGTCATTTACTCCATAATTCTGATATCCACCTTGATATCCGCCTTGGTTTTGATAGTTACCAAAGCCAGAAAAATCTCCTTGGCCAAAATCTCTTGTTTCATAGTAGGTGAAGTTACCGAATATATCTTCAAAGTAATCATTCATCCTCTCTTGGCGTGCCCTAGCCTCTTCTTCGGCAGCTCTTTGTCTTTCCTTTTGCCTATCATTTATATATTTTTCTGAATAATCACCAAGAGAGTCAAATCCTTGCTTTTCTCCTGTAATTAGGGAGTTGGCCCTATCATACATCCATTCAGTTAGGACATAGTTGCCATATCTTAAAAATGATATAAAACTTGGTCCAAGAACTGGTATTATCATGATTACAAAAATTGCCATCCACACCTTTGATGGTAAAAATAAGAGCAAGGTTGGCAAAAATATAAAAGTTGAACAACCCAGCATAAATACGACTGCAAGGAGAGATCTGATGCCCTCAAAGGTCATTACTAAAATATTCATAAAATTTATAAGGACTGTAAAAATAGTCCCGATTAATGTTGCAAGTCCGTGAAGGAACTTTCCAAAAAATTTCTTCATAAGTCACCCTTTCTCCCTTTATTATACATCTTAAAGGATTTTTACCAATAAAAAGACGGAAGCTTCCTTCCGCCAATTTTATCCAAATAAGTCTGTGTTATTGGAATTATATAGATTATAATAGACGCCTTTTTTCTCTAAAAGATTCTTGTGGTTTCCTCTTTCAACTATGCCATCATAAGTTAAAACTAGGATTTCATCAGCATTAATTATGGTTGATAACCTGTGGGCTATGGTGAGGGTTGTCCTACCCTTAGATAATTTTTCAAGGGAAGCTTGTACAATTGCCTCGCTCTTATTATCTAGAGCACTTGTAGCCTCATCTAGGATTAAGATTGGTGGATTTTTCAAAAATACCCTGGCAATTGATATCCTTTGTTTCTGACCGCCGGATAATTTCACTCCACGTTCTCCTATATAGGTATCAAGGCCATCTGGCAAATCTTTTATAAATTCATCTGCCCCAGCAAGTCTAGCAGCCTCTATTATTTCAGCCTCAGTAGCATCATCCTTACCATAGGCGATATTTTCCCTAACTGTGCCTGAAAATAGGTAGACATCTTGTTGGACGATTCCTATATTATTTCTAAGTGACTCAATTGATAGGTCCTTAATATCAGTATTGTCGATTTTTATAGACCCCTTATCAACATCATAAAATCTTGGGATTAATTTTGAGATAGTTGTCTTTCCAGCTCCTGATGGGCCTACTAGGGCTATGTTTTCGCCGACATTTATCTTAAATGACATATCTTCTAATACATAAGGGTCCTCATCTGGCGTGTTTGGATATTTGAAGTAGACATTTTCAAATTCAATCTTACCCTTCACATCATCAAGATTTTCTGGATTTTCCTTATCAAATATATCCTTATCTAGGCTCATTACTTCTACAAATCTTTCTATTCCTGTAGTTCCTGCTTCAAAGGTGTCGGTGAAGTTAATTAGCCTTTCAATTGTTGCAATTAGCATGTTTAGATACATGGTAAAAGCTATTAAATCTCCAGGACTTATCTCTCCACTTACTACAAAGTAGCCACCAAAACTTATCAAAAGTAGATACATAATTCCTGAAAAAGAATCCTTGACCATGAAAAATCTAGCCATAGCATAGTATCTATCAGATTTTATATCGGCAAATTTGGAATTTTCCTTGGCAAATTTACCCTTTTCGACTCCTTCGTTGGCAAAAGACTTTACTACGCTTATGCCAAGCAAAGTATCCTCTACTCCTGCATTGATTGCCCCTATTTGACGTTTGGTCTCAAATGTAGCCTGTCTAAATTTTTCCCTGGACCTTCTTGACATGATATACATGATTGGAATCATCAAATATATTATTAAAGATAGCTTGATATCAATATTTATCAATACTATAAAGGATATAATTAGTTTGATTGCCCCGACTAAGAATTCTTCTGGGACGTGGTGGGAAAATTCTGTTATTTCAAACAAATCTGAGGTAAGTCTAGTCATTAGCTGACCGACCTTTGATTCGTTGAAAAATTCTGTATCCATCTCTAGGAGGTGGTTAAAAATGTCCCTTCTCATGTCCTTTTCGATGAAGGCTCCCATTATGTGGCCCCTTGATTGCATGAAGTATCTGGCTATTACTGATATTGACTTAGTTATGGCATATATTATAGCAACCTTTACTATCCTTGGCCCATCCAAAATCCCAATTTGTGCCCAATCTGTAAGGTAGGATAATAAAATTGGAAGGATTAGCTCTGATAGGGTTGTAAGGCTTGCCGCTATTAAATCTTGTATAAGTACCTTTTTATATGGCTTATAATATGGTATGAAGCGTTTCAAAAGGTATTTGGTTGTGTATTTTCTCTTTTGCTTTTCCATAAAACTCCCTTCTTTTATTATTAACAATAGCTTTATAATACTATATTTTATAAATATATCACCTCAAATTGCTTTTTACAGGCTCATTGCTTAATCCTTGTCAAAATAGTATATTATCAGTAAAGAAAAGCTTATATCTACTAGCTTTTAATTTCAATTTGAGGAGGAATAATGGCAAGAATTATTGAAAAGACAAATTTGAATGCTAACACTATCAAATTTGTTGTTAAAGCCCCAGAGATTGCAAGAAAAGCTCTCCCAGGCCAATTTATTATCCTAAGGCTTGATGAAAAGGGCGAAAGAGTGCCTTTTACCATATCATCAACTGACGAAGAAAACGTAACTATCATTGTACAAATTATCGGTGGTACAACTATGAGGATGGATAATCTTAAGGCTGGCGATGGATTTTTAGACTTTGTAGGACCACTTGGTGTGCCAACAGACCTAGATTCCCTTAAGGGCAAAAATGTATGCGTTGTGGGCGGAGGACTTGGTACAGCTATAGCCTATCCACAAGCTAAATACCTTCACGAGGTCGGAGCTAATGTCGATGTAATAATGGGTTTTAAAAATAAGGACATAATCATACTAGAAGACGAGCTAAAGGCTTGTTCAGATAATTTATACATAACAACAGACGATGGATCTTATGGCAGACAAGGTTTTGTAACCCAAGTGCTCGAAGATCTTATAAATGAAGGCAAAAAATACGACCACGTCCTAACCATTGGCCCTGCTATTATGATGAAAAATGTAGTAGCTGTCACAAGACCACACGATATTCCTACAACAGTTTCAATGAACTCTATAATGGTAGATGGAACTGGCATGTGTGGCTGTTGCAGGCTAACTGTAGGCGGAGAAATGAAATTTGCCTGCGTAGATGGACCTGACTTTGACGGATTTTTAGTAGACTTTGATGAAGCTATGAATAGAGCCAGAAACTATGCTACAGAAGAAAGAGAACACATCTGCAACCTGACTGGGGAGGTAAGAAATGGCCAAATTTAATATGAGTCAAGAAAAAGTCAAAATGCCAGAACAAGACCCAAATGTTCGTAACAAAAACTTTGAAGAAGTAGCCCAAGGTTATACTCTTGAAATGGCTCAAGAAGAAGCCATGCGCTGTGTTCAATGCAAGAACAAACCTTGTATGGATGGCTGTCCAGTTTCTGTAAAGATTCCAGAATTTATCCACCTCATCACAGAAGGAGATATAGAGGCAGCCTACCAAAAAATTTCTGAAACCAACAACCTCCCAGCTATCTGCGGTAGGGTCTGCCCTCAAGAAAACCAATGCGAGGGAGTATGTACTAGAGGCAAAAAAGGCGAACCTGTTGCAATCGGTAGGCTTGAAAGATTTGTCGCAGACTATCACAATAATTTAAAATATAAAAAACCAGTAGAAGTCTATGCTAACAAGGAAAAGGTAGCTGTTGTAGGTGCTGGACCTTCTGGCCTAACTGCTGCAGCAGATCTTGCCAAACTTGGCTACAAGGTAACCCTCTTTGATGCCTTCCACACAGCTGGAGGAGTATTGATGTATGGTATACCAGAATTTAGACTTCCTAAAAAGCTTGTAAATACAGAACTTAAAAACGTAATTGGCCTAGGTGTTAAGCTTAGGACAAATGTCATAGTCGGTAGAACCCTCTCCCTTGATGACCTAAAGGAAAAGGGCTATGAAGCAATCTATATCTCGACAGGTGCAGGTCTTCCTTCATTTTTAGGCATTCCAGGAGAAAACTACAATGGAGTCTACTCAGCAAATGAATTTCTAACCCGTATGAACCTCATGAAGGCCTACAAGTTCCCAGAATATGACACACCAGTCCACGTAGGCAAAAAAGTCTGTGTAGTAGGCGGCGGAAACGTGGCAATGGATGCTGCAAGATCAGCAAAAAGACTTGGGGCAGATGTAACAGTAGTATATCGTAGAAGCTTTGAAGAAATGCCAGCAAGGGCTGAAGAAAGCCACCACGCCATAGAAGAAGGCATCAACTTCATGAACCTCCACAATCCAGTAGAAATCATCGGCGAAAATGGTTGGGTAAAGGCTGTTAAGGTAGAAAAAATGGTCCTAGGTGAGCCAGATGCATCAGGCAGACGTAGGCCACTTCCAACTGGAGAATATGAAGAAGTCCCATTTGAATCAGTAATAATTTCAATTGGCCAATCTCCAAACCCACTTATAAAACACACCAACCCAGACATAGAAACAGAATCTTGGGGCGGAATCATAATAGATGATACAACCATGACCACAAAAGACGGGGTCTTTGCAGGTGGTGATGCTGTAAGTGGTGCAGCTACAGTAATCCTTGCCATGGGAGCAGGTAAAAAAGCTGCAGCAAATATTGATAAATATATAAGAAATAAAAATGATTAAACATTAGAGCTAGCTTTAGCTGGCTCTTTTTGCTTATAATTTAGACTTTAGGGTATAATTTAATTAAAGAAAAAAGAAAGGATTTATCAATGAAAATAGGATTATTAGTAGGATCACTTAGAAAGAATTCATGGAATAAAAAGCTTGCCAAGGAAGTAGCAGAACTGCTTGATGTTGAAACATATAAAATCGACCTAAGCGAGACACCTTTTTATAACCAAGACCTAGACATGGGAGAAATTCACCCAGCCTACACAAAGCTTAGAGAAGATGTTAAAAAATGTGATGCCTTTATCTTTATCACACCAGAATACAACAGGTCCCTTGCTCCAGTTTTAAAAAATGCAATCGATATAGCATCTCGTGGACCAGAAGGCAATCTTTGGGCCGGAAAACCTGCTACAGTATTTAGCTCAACCATAGGTACAATGGGCGGTGTATCAAGTAACCTTGCCCTAAAGCAATCCTTCACCTGTGTAGACCTCATAGCCATGAGCAAACCAGAAGTATACCTAGCTAAGATTAACGAATTATTTGATAAAGACGGCAAACTAATCGAAGAAACTAGACCATTTGTAAAGAGCGCATGCGATGCTTTCGTAGACTTTGCTCAAAAATTTATAGACTAAGAAAAAAGGTGATGGAAAATTTAAAATTTTCTCCATCACCTTTTATTTATCCTCTTCTTATCTTATCAAGCCACTCCTGATTTTCTGGGTCATTTGAAAATCTTTCCTTCCTATCAAGGCTAGCAAGGGCGTTCATATCTTCTTCGCTAAGGTCAAAGTCAAAAATCGAAATATTTTCCTTAATCCTTCCCTCATTTGAAGATTTTACAAGGACCATAGTATCCCTTTCTATATTCCATTTAAGGGCAATTTGGGCAGGAGTTTTTCCGTACTTATCCCCTATTTCTTTTAGAATTTGCTCATCCAAAAGATTGGACTTACCTTGAGAAAGTGGTCCCCAAGCCTGGTGTAGGATGCCATTTTCCATTAGGAAATTTTTATTATCAATATCTTGAAAATACAAATGACTTTCTAATTGGTCAAGGACTGGCTTTTCTCCAAGACTAATTAATTCTTTAAGTTGAGCTCTTGTAAAATTGCACACACCAATTGATTTAACAAGGCCTTGGTCCCTATAATCCTGAAAAACTTTCCAAGCCTTATCAAAATCTTCTCCATACCAGTGAAGCAATAAAACATCTATATAGTCAAGGTCGAGCTTTTTTAGAGAATTGTCAATTGATCTTCTGCAAGCATCTGGATCAAAATCTACAGGCCAAACCTTGGTAGCTACTTGTATTTCTCCCCTTTTAAGACCAGAACCCTTAAGGTATTTACCAACTAAGTCTTCATTTTCATAGTATTTAGCAGTATCAAAATACCTATAGCCAGCTTCTATTGCAGAGCCAATAGACCTTTCCATATCAGCTTCTTCAGTAATTTTAAAAGTCCCAAAACCAATTGCAGGAACCTTAGTTCCATCATTTAATTTAAAATATTTCATATCTACTCCTTAGAATTCTAATCATCATATCATCAATAAATTTATACCCTATTTAACAAATATGTTATAATAAAGTTATGAAAACAGTATTAATAACAGGATCTTCCAGGGGAATAGGTGCTGCAATTGCCAAAAACCTCGCAAAAGATTATCAAATCGTAATAAATTATAATAAGAGCAAAGATGAAGCCATGGATCTTCTAAAAGAATTAAGAGAAATAAATCCCATGGTAATAGCCATAGGGGCAGATGTATCAGATGAAGACCAGGTAGAAGCGATGTTTAAAATAATTGAAGACAATTTCAAAAGTGTCGACATCCTAATAAATAACGCAGGTATATCCTACTTTGGCCTAATCCAAGACACTCCCTTTGACAAGTGGCTGGATGTAATAAATACCAACCTTAATTCGGTCTTTTTAAACTCCAAAAGAGCCATACCAAAAATGATTGAGAAAAAAGAGGGAGTAATTATAAATATAAGCTCAATCTGGGGAGACTTCGGAGCAAGCATGGAATCATCATATTCAACAAGCAAGGGCGCCATAAATACCTTCACCAAGGCCATGGCCAAAGAACTTGCCCCATCAAATATAAGAGTAAACGCCATAGCCCCGGGCATGGTGGATACAGACATGATGAAAAGAGACTTTAGCCCAGAAGAAATCGATCAGTTAAAAGAAGAAGTAGGCATAAAAAGACTAGCAAAGCCAGAAGAAATCGCAGGCCTAGTCAGGTACTTGATCTCTGATGAGGCTTCTTATATAACTGGGGATATTATTCATATAAATGGGGGGTTTTATTAATTACAATAATTCTTAAACTATTATTATTGTGTTTTTACCATAGATAATAATAATATGCAGTATAATTCTTCGTACTATCATCTCATAATTAATAATATTTATATACAATTGAATCTTCGTAATAAGGGGGAACGCTAAGGGGGCGGCAGAGGCCCCTGTAGGACTCCCCAAAAGTTGTAGCTAGAAAAGAGGCTGCAATGAAAAAATATAGTTTAGAATTAAAGAAAAAAGTAATAAAAGAATACGAAGAAGGCGAAATAAGTTTAAATAAATTAGCAAG
>NZ_JAMXSM010000032.1:0-15759 GCF_026131665.1 Anaerococcus sp. NML200574
TTCTTGCTAATTTATTTAAACTTATTTCGCCTTCTTCGTATTCTTTTATTACTTTTTTCTTTAATTCTAAACTATATTTTTTCATTGCAGCCTCTTTTCTAGCTACAACTTTTGGGGAGTCCTACAGTCCCTCATCGGGCTCCCCCTTGCACCCCCTCCCCGTTACACCCCCAGGCGGCCCCTAAAGCGGGGAGCATGATTAGAAGCTTGCCTTCGGCAAGCCACTCTTTTTAGACAAATCCCTTTGTTTTAGCTAGCCCAATCATAACTGATTTTGACATTCCGATGCCTAAAAATCTCAATCTAGCTCAAATTTATGCTTTGTATATACTCTACATCTCAGTAATCACAGAAATTTAATATTCACTTGTGCGTCAGGAGATTTTCTTAACGGCATCTCCATTTACAAAATCTCCCGACCTTGGGAGAATTATTCTGTATTCTGAGAGAATATTAACGACAAAGCAGGTTTAAAGCTCGTTTGCCTTTGGCAAACATTGCGATTGGAGGGTCTAATATACTAATTTATCGGAAGATTTAAAATAAAAAGTCACCGTCAAGAAAATCACACTGACAGCCACACTTAAATACAAATACTGTAACTACTAAGATGACAAGCAACTATAAAGATGATAGTTGGACTAGATTGTGATTTTTAGGGGACTTTTGATTTTAAATCAGTAAGAAAAAGGCCAGATAAATACGAAGCAATCCACCTGAGAAAGAGGATTGCCAAAGGCAATCTTCTATATTCGCCCTCCGCTAAGGAGTCGCTTGCGGGGTGTAACGGAGAGGGGGGTGTAAGGGGGAGGGCGATGAGGACCCATGCGAAAGGGTCCTTGGCCCTCCCCCTTAGGCGAAGTCATCGGCTTGATGACAATAATTCATTATGAGATAAAATAACGAAGAAAAACACTAAATAACAATATTATCTTGGATAAAAATCCCCAATAAGGGGGTCATTTAGGGGGAAGCCCCCTAAATCCCATATTATTTGTCCAACTTCCTAAATAATAAGGTCCCAACTAGAAGTGAAAATAATGACAAGACTATCACATATAGGTAGCCGTGTTCCCAGTTTAGTTCTGGCATGTTTTCAAAGTTCATCCCGTACCAGCCTGTGAGTATTGTTATTGGGGTGAAGATTGTTGTTACTACTGTTAGGACTTTCATGGTGTTATTCATGGTTAGGTCCATTTTTGAGGCGTAGGAGTCTTTTACATTTGTTATATAATCTGAAAGATATGATATGTTTGATGAGTACCTTTCAACCCTAAAGGATACACTCTTTAGGTGCTTGATGTCATCGTCATCAAAAATGTCATTTTCATTTTCTACTAAGACTTCAATTGTATCCAGGAGTCTTTCGTAAGATGTGTAGAGATTTAAGGCCTTGTGCCTATTATCTGAAATCATCTCTATAGAATTTTTTGGCTTTTTGTTCTTATTTATCCCATCTTCTATGGAGGCTGTTGAGTTTTTGATTTGGTCAAAGATTGAGTTATGATTTTCTATCAGGGCTGTTATGAAGTGTTTTAAGATTCTTCCTGGAGACCTGGCTGAAAATTTCTTGGTCAAGATTTTCTTAAAAGCCCTGGCTGATGACTTATCCCTATCGTAGAGGTCTACAATTATTAGCCTGTTATTTTCTATATAAAATCCTATGAGGTCAGATGCATCTAGATTGCCCCTGATATCAAGCATCTCTAGTATGGCGAAGGTGTACTTATCTTCTACTGCCATGTAGGATTTCTTGGATGAATCTGTCAAAAGCAGGTCAATGATTGCTGTATCTATGTCATAGGTCTTAGCGAAGTCTATAAAGGAATCCTTGCCCAGATACATCAGATAAAAATCTTCATCTTCTATTACATCATAAAAGCTATCTATGTCGGTTTTTTCAAAACCATTGTCGGTATCAAATTTATAAATATAATCCATTTTCTCTCCTTAATCTCTATGACTATATGGATTTAGGCCTTAGCTGTCAAAGTTTCACCCACTAAAAAAGCAAGCCTAAGCTCGCTTTATCTTTTTTATTAGAAACATGAGAACCATTATAACTATTATCCCAAAGGCAAGGGAAATAGTCGCACTTTTGCTAAAGCCTGCTATTATATAGGATATAAAGGCAATGGCTGCTACTGTTAATCCATAAGGAAGTTGGGTTTTGACATGGTCGATGTGGTTGGCTCCAGCCCCTGCTGATGACATGATTGTTGTATCTGATATTGGAGAGATGTGATCTCCGCATACTGCCCCAGATAGGCAGGCTGATATGCCTATAAAAAATAAGGGATTGGCCGGATCAAACATAAATGCGACTATTGGTATAAGGATACCAAAGGTCCCCCAACTTGTGCCTGTAGCAAAGGCTAGGGCTATGGCTACCACAAAGATTACAGCAGGTAGGAAATTATTTAAACTTCCTGCCACATTTGTCATGACATTTCCAACAAAGGCTGCAGATCCTAGAAGGTCATTAGAAATATTTTTAAGGCTTGTGGCAAGGCTTAAAATAAGGATGGCTGATGTCATAGATGAAAAGCCCTCTGGAAGGAGCTCCATAGACCTTTCAAAGCTAATCCTGCCACTCAAATTTAAAAATATCATAGAAATTATTAGGGCAATGACTGATCCTGTAGCAAGGGCTACCTGGGAATCTGTATTGGCAAAGGCATTTACAAAGTCCATGTAATAAGGGCTTGCCTTATCAAAAAATCCACCCACATAGATTAGGCTGCTGATGCAGGATATAATTAGGATGATTATTGGAAAGACCAAGTCTCTAACTCTGCCTTCTATCCCATCATCACTAGTTTCTATTCGTTTTTTGCTATTTATCCCAAGCTCTCCGCTTTCTTTTGCCCTTTGTTCAAATTCTTTCATTGGGCCATAGTCGTTGTCTGTTAAAATTATAGTTGCAACAAAGACTAGGGTTAAAAGCGAATAAAAATTAAAGGGAATGGCCCTTATAAACATCTCTATACCAGATAAGCCTGTTCCTTCAGCATAGCCTGATACTGCTGCAGCCCAGGATGAAATCGGCGCTATCATGCAGATGGGAGCTGCTGTTGCATCTATTATATAGGCTAGCTTTGCCCTTGAAATCTTGTAGGAATCTGTAATTGGCTTCATGACTGAGCCTGTTGTTAGGCAATTAAAATAATCGTCTATAAAGAGCATGGCTGATAGGAAATAGGTCGAGATTTGGGCTTGTTTCCTAGATTTAATCTTGGAATGGGCCCACTTGCCAAAGGCTTTCGATCCTCCTGATTCATTTATAAGACTTACCATAACTCCCAAGGAAATAAGGAAAATAAAGATTCCCCCATTATCCTGTATGGCCTTGATGAAGCCTTCTACTATGACATTGTCTAAAAATTTTCCAATCGAACCACCACTTGCAAGAATAGCCCCGATTACAAGGCCTATAAACAAGGAAGAATAAACCTCCTTTGTAATTAGGGCCATAAGGATTGCCACGATAGGTGGCATTAGGGCCCAGGGGCTTGCGAAAGTTTCTGGATGGGTATTTGCTATATATATTGATAATATCCCAACTAAGCTTAGGAATACTATGGATAATTTGTTCTTTTTCATTTCTTTCCTCTCATAAATTTTGCGTCACGATTTATATTATACTGACTAAAAATTTATTATAAAGGAATTTGCTAAAAATCATTTAAATTTTAAACAAATTTAAAACTCCCCAGACCGGGGAGTTTCTTATCTTTCTTCTGAAATTATATCTTTTACCTTCATCAAACGAGAGATAGTTGCTCTTTCGTTTTCTTCTAGTTTTGATCTGATATATTTGATTGTTTCTTCTAAGTCTGGGATTGTCCTGTATTCTAGGGCGTTTACCCTTCTTCTGGTTGATTCTATTTCATCAGCCATTAGCTGGGTTGTCTTTTCTAGCTCTGCTAGGCTTAGAAGTCTGTCTGTGACATGGTTTAGCTTAAGTAGGGCCTCATCTAGACCTGCACTTGTTGTAGCATAACCATATGGCAAATCGCTTGCGTTTTCGTTTTTTTCTACTTTAAACTCCATCTTAGGAATCCTAACACTCATGACATTGGCTGTTTTTATGTCAATGCCTACCTTTTGTGTTGGGAAGCTTACTGCTTCTTCGAGGACTTCTGGGCTCATGAAGGCTGAGGCCATAAGGAAGGAAGCGAAGGAATCTGATAATTCTTTTTCGACTTCTTCTCTTAGGGTCTTGTTTTTCCTGATTAATTCTAGGAATTGTCTCATTAGCTCATCTTGCTTATCTTTTAATAGCTTGTAGCCTCTTTTGGCAGTGGCAAGCCTATCCTTAAGGGTGTTTAGGTTCATCCTTGTTGGAGTTACTTTTAGTCTTGCCATTTTATGCTCCTAATCCATGTATTTTTCAATAAGGGCATCATCAATTCTCTTAAGTTCTGATTTTGGTATTATCTTTAATAATTCCCAACCCAAGTTTAGGGTTTCTTCTATGGTCCTATTTGTGTAGTAACCTTGATTGATGTATTTTTCCTCAAAGGCCTTGGCAAATTCTGCAAAGGCAAGGTCTGCATCTGATAGGGCTGAGTCACCTAGGATTTTTTGAAGCTCACGAGCATCTACACCTGAGGCGTAGGCTGCGTAGATTTGGTTCATGGTATCTGCGTGGTCTTCTCTAGTTTTGCCCTTGCCTATACCCTTATCTTTAAGTCTTGATAGGGATGGTAGGATTGATACTGGTGGTTGGGCTCCTTGGTTATATAGGCTCCTATCTAGGATTATCTGTCCTTCTGTGATGTAGCCTGTTAGGTCTGGGATTGGGTGGGTTATATCATCTTCTGGCATGGATAGGATTGGAATTTGGGTAATTGTTCCTGGTTTTCCACGAAGTTTTCCAGCTCTCTCATAGATTGTTGAAAGGTCTGTATATAGGTAACCTGGGTAACCACGACGACCTGGTACTTCTTTTCTAGCTGCTGATACTTCACGAAGGGCTTCTGCGTAGTTTGTCATGTCTGTCATGATTACTAGTACTTGCATATCCTTTTCGAAAGCTAGGTATTCAGCACAGGTTAGGGCCATTTTTGGTGTTGATAGACGCTCTATGGCTGGGTCATCTGCTAGGTTCATAAAGAGTACTGAACGGTCGATTGCCCCTGTCTTTTTGAAGTCATCCATGAAAAATTGTGCTTCTTCAAAGGTGATACCTATGGCTGCAAAGACTACGGCAAAGCCTTCGTCATCTCCGAGTACCCTTGCTTGTCTGGCAATTTGAGCTGCTACTTGATTGTGTGGCAGACCGTTTCCAGAAAATATTGGTAGCTTTTGGCCACGAACTAGGGTGTTTAGTCCATCGATTGTTGATATACCTGTTTGGATAAATTCTGATGGGTAGTCCCTTGATACAGGGTTGATGGCTGTACCATTTACATCTCTTTTTTCTTCAGGTATGATTTCTGGACCATCATCAATGGCTTCACCTAGACCATTGAAGGCACGACCAATCATGTCCTCGCTTACTGCAAGCTCTAATGGTCTACCCAAAAATCTTACTGAGGTTGATTTTAGGTTGATACCTGTTGATCCTTCAAATAGCTGAACCATGGCACGGTCTTTTTCTATTTCTATTACCCTACCTCTGCGGTGTTCGCCATTTTGAAGCTTGATATCAACAAGCTCTTCGTTATCGACTCCCTCTACTCCTTCTACGAGCATAAGAGGGCCAACTACTTCTGTTACGGTTTTATATTCCTTAAGCATCTTTTGCCTCCCTCTTAATTAGTTCGCCGATTTGTTTGTCTATTTCTTCTTTTATTTGGTCAAATCTAGCCTTGTCATCTTCACTTACTAGTTTTAGTCTGTTGATTGCTTCTACTACTTCTAGATTTTCTATATCTTTTAACTCTACTCCTGCTCCTAGTGCCTCTAGGGACTTATCATAGTTATAGAGGATTGTGCCAAGCATCTTATCCTGTTTATCTAGTGAACAGTAGGTATCTATATCGTGGAAGGCATTTTGTTGTAAGTAGTCTTCTCTGATAGATTTGGTTACATTTAGTTTAAGCTTATCATCATCTGATAGGGCATCACGACCTACAAGTCTTACTACCTCTAAAAGGCCTGATTCTTGTTGGAGTAGGCTCATAGCACGTTTTCTATGAGTTGAGAAATCTTGGTCAACTGCCTTGTCTATAAACTTATCCATCTTGTCTTGGTAGAGTGAATATGAGTTTAACCAGTTGATAGCTGGGAAGTGTCTTTGGTAGGATAGGTCATAATCTAGGCCCCAGAATACCTTTACTATACGTAGGGTAGCCTGGGTTACTGGTTCTGACAAGTCTCCACCTGGAGGAGATACGGCTCCTATTACTGATAGTGTACCGATATCATCTCTATTCCCTAAAACTTCTACCTTACCAGCTCTTTCGTAAAATTCTGCAACCCTACTTGCTAGATAAGCTGGATAACCTTCATCACCAGGCATCTCTTCTAGACGACCACTCATCTCACGAAGGGCCTCTGCCCAACGGCTTGTAGAGTCTGCCATCATAGCTACGTTATAGCCCATGTCCCTGAAGTATTCAGCAAGGGTTATACCTGTATAAATTGATGCCTCTCTGGCTGCTACTGGCATATTTGATGTATTTGCTATAAGAACTGTACGTTTCATGATTGATTCGCCAGTTTTCGGATCAATTAGCTCTGGGAATTCGTTAAGTACGTCTGTCATCTCGTTTCCACGTTCACCACAACCTACATAGATTACTATGTCAGCATCAGCATATTTTGCTATCTGGTGTTGAACTACAGTCTTACCTGAACCAAATGGTCCTGGGATTGCAGCTGTACCGCCCTTGGCTACTGGGAAGAAGGTATCTATTACCCTTTGACCTGTGATAAGTGGCTCATTTGGGTCTATCTTTCTTTTGATAGGACGAGCCTTTCTTACTGGCCAATATTGGAGCATATTTAGCTCTTTATCCCCATCTTCTGTTTCTACAACAGCAATGGTGTCAGCTACCTTAAATTCTCCAGATTTAATCTCTTTTAATCTTCCTTTTATTCCGTTTGGAACCATAATCTTGTGGGTGATAACTGTTGTTTCTTCTACTTCTCCTAGTATATCACCTGGAACAACTTCTGCGCCCTTTTCTAAAAGAGCCTTAAACTCCCAAACTTTGTCCCTATCTAGTCCTGGGGAAGTTACCCCTCTTGTTAGGAAATTTCCTGCAAGCTCTTCAAGTTTTTCTAGTGGTCTTTGGATACCATCATACATTCTTTCAAGCATGCCTGGTCCAAGCTCTACTGATAGAGGCCTACCTGTTGACCTAACTTCATCGCCAGGTCCTATACCGGTTGTCTCTTCATAAACTTGAATACTTGCTACATCTCCCCTCATCTCAATTATTTCGCCGATGAGCTTATCTTTTGATACCTCTACCACGTCATAGATATTAGCATCAGATAGGCCTGATGCCTCTATTAGTGGTCCAGATACTTTAGTAATTTTACCTATATTCAAATTAAGCTCCTTTAATTTAGAATGTTTGCTCCGACTGCCTTCTCAACTGAACGGTTGATATCGGCAAGGCCTAGACCTAAAGATCCCTTATTAGATGGGATTAGGATAATGGCTGGCCTTAGAGCTTCTCTGTATTTATCTATTGTTTCTTGTATGTCCTTAGCAAAGGCTTCTGTTATGAAGATTACTCCATAATTATCCCCTGCTAATTTTTTTACAAGTTTACTTGCATCGTCTTTGTCTATGGCTGTAAAAACCTCGATACCTATGGCCTTAAAGGCTAGTATCGAATCCTTATCGCCTATTACTGCTATTTTATACATAAGCTTCTCTCAATCTATCTTTTGTGAATTCTTTTGAAAGGCCATTTAGCTTAGATATAAAGATTATCCTTAGGTTTTTGATTTCTTGCTCCTTGCTGATTAGATAGGCAAGTAGAACTTCTGGACCATAGGTTACAGCCTTGCTGGCCTTTGCAAAGTCCATAAAGTGATCATCTATTGCCTTTTCTAGATTTAGGAGATTTTCAACCTCTCCCTTATCATTGTCAAGGGCCCTAGCTAGATATGGATAAATCTTATCATTGGACATTTTTATCAAAAGTCCTGTCATATCAAGCTTATACATTTCAAGAAATCTGTCCTTGTCTATAAAGCCGCCATCTATTAGGCAATCACCTAGTTGGTCTAAATCTCTTACCCTTAGTAGGGTTTTGACATTTATAAGGTCAATGGCTTCTTTTGTGTAGTTTATAAGTGAATCCATGCCAGTGGCATTTGCTATATCAAGCTCTCTTTTATAATAAGACTTATCTAGGGATATGTCTATCATGGCTGGGTCTTTCCTATCTTCATAAGCATCTATGGCTCTTTTTAGATAGGTAAGATAGATGTTTTCTTCATCATCTTCAAAGATATCTTTTTCGTCTGTCTTTAAGATTTGTCTTTTAAGATAGTCTACATCTATATTGCCCATTGGGGAATACTTATAATCTTCATCTTGGATAATTTCCTTGGCAAGGACTTTTAAATTGTGGAAGTTGTACTTTTCTCTTAGATAGTCTGTCAGATTTTTATCTGGGGTTATATCTTCGATTTTGTCATACACCCTTACCAGTTCCTTGCTTAGGATTTCTTCATATTCTTCTGGCCTTCTTAATTCTTGGATATATCTACCATAGGATGAATCTGATAAGGCATTCATTATCTCGCTTAGGGAGTCTAATTCATTTAGCCTATAAAAATCCTTTACTAGATCATCTTCATATATTCTAGTTGATATAGAAGCTCCTATGAAGTCATCTCTTTTCATAATTACCTTTCTTCAAAAATACCAGATATTATTTTCTTAATTTCATCCTTGTTATAGTCGATTATTGATGAAAAGCTATTGTCATAGATAACATCCCCATCTTTTATTATGAAACCATCATCGACTGTTTCATATGAAACATTTAGTCCTTTTAGGTCTTCTGAGTCAAAGAAGGTTCCATCCCTTAAGATGATATCTGCCTTCTTGCCTGGGAATTCCTTAAGTCTATTTAGGACAAACTTCTTGTAAGAATGATTATCTAGGCCTTTAAGCTCTTCTATGAGCCTTTCGATTATAGAATTTATGAGCTCGTTTTTGGCTGTGATTTTTATATCACGGGCATTTCTTGATGCTGAAAGCTCTTCATTGGCCAAAATTTGCTTAGCTTCTTTTTTGGCATTATCTATAATCTTATCTACCTCAACTTTTACTTCTGCTTCAGATTTTTCCCTAATTTCCTTAGCTTCGCCTTCAGCAGCCTTTAATATCTGATTTTTTTCCTCTTCGCCTTTTTTCCTTATTGATTCTAATATTAAATCAAGATTAGTCATAATCTTATCCTAATATTATGCTCTCATTACAAGTAGTAGGGAAATAACAAATCCTAAGATTGCGTAAAGCTCAACCATTACTGAGTAGATCATACCCTTAACGAATTCTGGTTCGTTTTTAGCTAGGATATTGATACCTGCTATAGCTACCTTTGATTGTTTTACAGCTGAGAAGTAACCTACTATAGCTACTGGAAGTGCTGCCATTAAAAAATATAGGCCGTCTGCAAAGGTCATATCTGGGCTTAGTTTACCCATGATAAAGAAAGCAATTGCAAAGCCGTAAAGACCTTGTGTACCTGGTAGTAGCTGAAGAACTAGTACCTTACCAAACTTTTCTGGTTGTTCTACTGTAAGAGCTGCTGCAGCTTCACCTGCCATACCTGTTCCCTTAGCACTTCCCATACCTGATAATAGTGTTGCTAATGCCATAGCTAGAACACCAAAAACCATTCCACCGTTTTGAACTAAAAATTCTGTCATTTTCTTTCTCCTCTATTAATTAATATTTTTTTAGTATCTTCTAACATTTCTTTAAATTTAACGCCGCCGCCTTCATAAAACTTACCAAACATCTCTACATAGATAAGTCTTAGTGAGTGAACGTAGGCTGACAAGTAGGATAAGAACATATTAAATAGTTGGAATACTACAAAGACTAGGATTCCGCCTATAATTCCGCCAATACCTGCCCCAAATAACATTTTAACAATTACATTTACCGCATAGGCTACAAAGCCGCCTGATAAAACCAGGGCCATAAGTCTTAAGAAGGATACAAAGTCTCCTACCCAAGAAGTAATTCCGTATAGGTCATAGACCCCGGAACCAATCCTTCCGCCTATTGATTTAGCATCACGTCCTGCAAATAGGACTATGCCAACCATGCCGACCGCCATGAGGTAAAGGCCTATTTTGTTTTTGCTTAGGAAATAGTAGATTGGTCCACCTACTGCCATATACCAAAACAAAACATCGTAGATGGCATCCATAGGTTTGCCATCTCTTATATACATATAGCCTTTCATTCCAAGAGCGATAAATAGGGCCGCTCCTCCTATGATAAGACTTATAGTAATAAGCGTATTGATATCAGTTTGGGTATCAATCCAGCCAAATGGCACATCGATAATTCCGCCAAAGACTGATCCAAATAATACTCCAAAACAGCAAGCTGATAGGGATATACCTAAAAATAGCTTAATCATCTTCTCTGTTGATTTTGGCAAGTCTTTTTTCTTGAGGATTACAAGGGTTGCAATCACACCAAGAGCTCCATAACCTAAGTCTCCAATCATGAAGCCTGTAAATATAGTATAGAAAATGGCCACAAGTAAGGATGGGTCAAATTCGTTATATTTAGGTAGGGCATAGGTTTCAACAACAGATTCGTAAGGTTCAACTATTGCGTTGTTTTCAAGGATAATAGGTACATTTGGATCATCCTTGTCAGCATCTTTTATATCTAGGATATATTCTTTATCTAAGGAGTTTTCTATGTCGGCTTTAAACCTGTCAGTCATAGACTCAGGTATGTATCCTTCAATAACATCCATTTGAGAAGTCTTAAGGAAGTTTTCTGTAGCTTCTTCCTTGTTCTTTTCATTGACAAGATATGATTGATACAAATAGAAATCTTCTAGATATTTATCAAACTCTCCTATTTCAGCCTCAATTTTCTTAATTTCGCTCTTAAGATTAGCTTCTTCTTTCTTAAGGGCACTTAGGCTCTTGCTTACAGAAGCATCTGCCTTAATACTTATTCTTGAAAATCCGTACTCTCTTAAAAGTTCTTTAAATCTTTCTTCCTCATCAAGAGAAGCGATAGCAACAATAAAGCTAGTCTTATCCACTTCCGAATACCTATAGATTAGGGATTTGCTAAAGTTTTTATCGACTAGGCTCTTCTTTAGGCCATCGTAAAACTGGCTAGAAATAGTACCTGTCTCTACATAGACTCTCTTAGAATCGTACAGACTTCTAATATCGATATCTATATCCTTCCATGGATTAAGGTCTCCTATTTTTTGCTCTATGGCTTGGTTTTTATCAACTAGCCCTTCTCTTTCTTTAACTAATTTTATAAGCTTATCGTAAATGAGATTGAAATCAAAATTCTCAGAATCCCTATAGACCTCATCAATATCTAGCCTTTTAAAGTCTTTGCTCTCTTCTGTAGATGAATATTTTAAGCTAGTCTCAATAGCAAAAGCTAATTTATCAAGCTTTTCATCCAAGGCTTGGATCTTAGTAGAATTTGTAAGCTCTTTTAGATAAGTCTCGTCTTCTTTTACTTTTAAATCGTTAAAATGCACATAGTTAAAATTTTGAAGAATATCAAGTAATAAGCTCCTTTTTTCCTCAAAGGCAAGTAAGCTAAACTTATTCATCTTAACTATTGCCATTATTTACTATCCTTTCTACAAGAGTATTGATAGTCGCTTCAACCTTGGCCTTATCTACATCCAAGATTTTTTTTGACTCATCTCTTGCTTTTGCTATCACTGGTTCTCTCTTTTTTTCTGCCTCTTTTTTAGCATCAGCTAGGATCTCTTCGGCCTTATTCTTAGCCTTGGCAATCTCATCTTTATAGGCAAGATTTGCTTGATTTTTTGCCTCTTCGATGAGCTCCCTAGCCTGATCTTTGGCAGCGTCAAGCTCTTTTGCCGCAGTTTCTTCTGCAAGCTTAACTTGACTTAGAATATCATCAGTCATATTTCACCCCCTGTTTATACTTAAATTATATCATATTTTTACCCAAAACGGGTATAATCTAGACAAAATAATTGCGATATTACAAATAAAAAGGAAATTTTATGAAAAAAACTCTAATAACACTTATTTTTGCCTTACTTTTAGTAGGCTGTAAAAGCAAAGATAGGCCAAACTTAGAAGCCTATTCGCTTTCAAAAATACAATCTTATTCTTATGACCAATCTCTCTACACAAGAGTAAAGCTAATAGATTATCCATCAAATATCAAAGGAATCGACTCCTATGACAAAAAAGATTTAGCCAATCTTGATTATAACAAAGAAGTAAAGCTAGCCGACTTATTTTTTAGGATACCGGAAAAGGGCCAAATCTTCAAAAACGATAATATATATTATATAGATTTCCCAACAAGTCTTGCCTATGATCTAGTCATATCTTTTGAAGATTTAAGCGATTTTTACGATTATGATCTCATAGACTTATCTAGCAAAATAATAAAAGAAAAAAATCTAAGTCAAAAAATAAAATCAATGCCTATAAAAAATATCATGACAAATCTTGATAGCGCATATTTTATAAGCAAAAATGGCAATAAAACATCAACCCACTTTTTTATAAAAGGAGACAGGGGCCTAATCTATTTTGTGATAAGTGAAGATACAAGTAAGTCAAATGCATCAGCAGCTATCATGGCAGATATCCTAATGACAGCCTACAATGCTCCAGATGATCCCTTAGAAATAAATAAATCATTCAAAGACCACAAGGATGCCCTTTCAGTATTTGCAAACAAGGAAATCTTAATAGATAAGCAAAAAATAAAAATCCCAGAAAACTTCTACCTCCACCAAGACGATGATAAGCTAAAATCCTTTATAGCCAAGGATAAAAACGAAGTAATAGCAGAAATAATAATAAAAGAAGATAAAATTACAGGTGATATCTACCAAGCTTATAGCCAAAACTCAGGCCAAATACTCTACCCAGCCCAAATCGTAAATATGGGAAAAATAAATAAATACAAAAATATCCTAGAAGGAGATGTCAGAATCTACCTACAAAATGACACCCTCACAGGCAAAAAATACCTAATAAAAACTAATGACTCCTATATAAGTCTAATAGTAGCAGGCCCACTTGCCAACGAATCCCTAGTTAAATCCATGGCTGAGTCAATTAAACAGTCAATTAAATAAAACAAAAAGAGAAAGAGCTAAAAAAGCAACTTTCTCTTTTTATTTTAAAGGTCATCTTCAATAATTGATGATTTGGAATAAGCTGTTACCTTGGCTTCAAAGAAGTCAGTTTTTACTGCATTTGGATCTGAGATTTCATCTACCCATTTCATTGCTTGTGGGATTTCTTTATAGCCTTCAAAAAGTGGTTCAAAACCAAGGCCTAGGGCACGAAGATTGCCTAGGTATTTGATGTAATCTTCAATCATCTTTGTAGAAAGGCCTGCTATATTATCGCCTATGGCATATTTGCCCCATTCGATTTCTTGTCTAACACCTTCTTTAAGCATGTCCCTGTAGATTTCTACCGCCTCATCTGTAAAGAGGTCAGGTCTTTCCTTCTTAAGGTCATTTATAAGGGACCTAAAGAGCCATAGGTGGGTATTTTCATCCCTATTTATATATCTAATCTCTTGGACAGTTCCTGGCATCTTGCCATTTCTACCTAGGTTGTAGAAGAAGGAAAAGCCTGAATAGAAGTAGATTCCTTCTAGGATATAATTTGCTATTAGGGCCTTTACAAATTGGAATTCATTGTCTTTTTGCAAGAATTCATTGTATTGGTCACCTATAAACTCATTACGACGAAGCAAGTGGTCATCTTCCTTCCATAGGTATAAAATCCTAGTTCTTTCTTCTGGCGAACAAATTGTATCTAGGATATAGGAATAAGATTGGGAGTGGATTGACTCTTGATAGGTCTGAATTGACAAACAAAGGTTAATCTCATTTGCTGTAACATAGGTTTGTAGGTTTGGCAAATTGGCTGTTTGGATCGAATCAAGGTAGGTTAGAAAGGATAAAATCCTATCAAAAGCCCTCTTCTCATATTGATCAAGTTTTCTATAATCCTTGATATCCTGGTTTAAGTTAATCTCCTCAGGTATCCAAAAGTTATTCATAGCCTGCCTATACCAATCGCTTGTCCAGGTATATTTTAGGTTGTTAAAATCGTTAAGATTTGTGGTATTACCTTGGATAATCTTTCTCTTCGCTAGATCTATATCCCCGTTTTCGTTGAAAATACCACGTTTTTCAACTTCTTTCTTCTTACTTTCTTCCATCATAACCTCCTTAAGATAATAACTTCATTACAAATGATGAAACAATTGATAAGACAATGCTTGCAAAAATCAAACTAAAAAAGCTACTATTAATATATGCCCCGCCTACAAATTTAAATGCCAAAGATAAAACAAAGGCAGAAATCACAAGGGAAAATAAGCCAAAAGTCAAAATTGTGATAGGAAAGGCAAAAAATCTAAGTACTGGCTCTACAAACTTTTCAAGTATAGTCAAAACTCCTGCTGTAATAAAAAGGGCAGATGTCTTATCAAAACTGATACTTCTGATAAGTTTACTCAATATAAATAATGAAATTAAATTTACAACAAATAAAGCTAGTAAAACATTTCCACTTTCCTTAGCAAAATTCTTTTTCTTACGTCTATTCATAAAATACTCCTTTTAAAATCCAAGATTTGTTATTGTTGCTTATATACTATTATACCAGATTATTTTTTATTTTAACCAAGATAAATTATTTTAGGGGGTTTTCCCCTAAAAACCCTTTTTTATACTATCCAAGATAATAGCATTATAAAGTTGTTCTCTTCGTAACTTAATCTCATTATGAATTATTTATATTTACTATTGAATCTTCGTTCCAAGGGGAGGCCCAAGGACCCTTTCGTCGCTCTCGGCCGCTAAGGCAAATTGGGTCCACATCGCCCTCCCCCTTATACCCCCGGCAAGCCCGTCGGCTCATGGAGACTTACACCCCGCAAGCGACTCTTGCAGAGGGCAAATTGAAGATTGCCTCTGGCAATCTTCTTTGTTAGACCTGACTGCAATTCATCCTGGAGCAAAATCTATTATTTCAAATCTCGTCAGCTAAAAATTTAGATTCGCTTCACTTCGTTACGCTCAACAAAATTTTATTAACGCTTCCTTGATTTAAAATAATTGACGATTTTATTTCAGTAAATCTTAAGATCACCTTCTCTAGACATACTAATTGCAATGTTTGCGAGAGCAAACGAGCCTTAGAACTGATTCGTCGTTATAATTCTCTCAGAATACAGAACTATATCCCCAAGGTCGGGAGATTTTGTAAATGGAGATGCCGTTAATAAAATCTCCTGACGCACGAGTTAAAATTAAATTCCTGTAATTACTAAGATATAGAGTGCATATAAAAGAAACATTTGGGCTAGATTGAGATTTTTAGGCATCGGAATGTCAAAATCAGTAAGAATAAGGATAGCTAATACAAAGGATTCTGTCTAAAAAGGGAGGATTGCCGTTAGGCAATGGATTGTCAACACCTATTTGTACAATCTAAAATCGAACGTACTAATTTAAGATTAACTAATAATATCTATTTAATCTTAAATGTCTATATTTAACTGGTGGCAAGTAACCTAAGGATCCATGGATC
>NZ_JAMXSM010000033.1:0-15680 GCF_026131665.1 Anaerococcus sp. NML200574
AAAATATATAAAATGGTACAATGAGGATAGGATTAAAACAAAATTAAACGGAATGTCCCCTGTTATGTACAGATTACATTCCGCTTAAAATATTATTAAATTATTCCGTGTTTACGGGTTCAGGTCATTTAGGGCCTAGTTTTTTTTGGTTTTATCTGTAATTTTTAATTGCGAATTCCTCACCTTTTCTACCAGCTATTGCTGATACAGCAAGGGCTATAATTAATCCTAAGAAGGTTAGAACTGAACCAAGAGAAACAGCATTTGTTGCCTTATCAGCAGTATCTTTTGCTTCTTCTACTGTTTGGTCAAGTTTTATCTTTGATTCTTCTGCAAGCTTTGTTATTTCTACGCTTGCTTCATCAATTGCCTTACTTGTCTCTTCTGAAGCCTTGTTTAGCTCTTCATAGATATTGTTAGCAATTTCATCAGCTTCTGCCTTGCTTAGGTCAGAATTTTCAGCTACGGCATTTGTAATAGCATCTTTATCAGCAGAATCTGCGATTTTTTTAGCCTTAGCACTTAGTGAATCAGTAAGAGCTTTGATTTCTGCTCCAGCGTTGTTAGGATTTAAAGCTATGTTTTTAACAGTTTGAGCAATTTCATCCTTACTTTCTTCAACTTGGCTATTTAAATATTCTGGTTGAAGCTCTTTAACATCAGTATCTGCTAGATATTTTTCAAGATTAGCCTTAAGTTCTTCTGTATCAACATCATTAAGATTTTGACTTACTCCATCAACAGCAGAACCAATTGCTGAACTTGCTGCATCCCCAGCTGTACTTGCTACATTACCAACTACATTCGCTGCTCCACCTGCTACTGCACTAACTGCTTGGCCAGCTAAACCTAATGTTGAAGCCACAGCATTGAATACAAGGGTAAATAGCAATAAGATTGTTACTGCCCAAGTAATAGCACCGTGTAATAGTCCTGTTGATCTTGCTGCATAACCTGATACAAAACCACCTACACAGAAGGAAACAATTATTGTAATAGCTGTCCATAGTCCTGTTGCAAGACCAACTCCTGCAAGTGGGTTAGCTGAGTTTGCTGAAAAGATTCCAAAGCCTAGAGCTGCTGTTAAAAGGCTAAGTACAGTAAATACTGCCGCACCTGATACAGCTCCCGCTATTATTGAACCCCAAGAAAGGTTTCTACCTGCTTGTAAACTTTCTTCTCTTTCTAAACTTATTTCTCTTCTTTTATCTGGACGATTCGATCTTCTTCTATCGCCAGGATTTTGATTATTAATCTCTGTCATTAATTCCTCCTATTTATTTTCGTTTTAATAATATAGTTTTATTATACTAGAAAATATTATATTTTAAAGTTTATATGCAAAAAATTAATTAAATTTATTTAAAAAGGCATTGTCTCTAAGGATTTCTGAAACCATATCCCTTCCCTTGTACATCTTCTTAATATTTTTAATATCAAGTATTATAAAATCAGCCCTAAGTAGGTCTTCCTTACTTTCTTCTGTTATATAAGATGAGTTTATGATGAGAATAGGGATAATTCCCTTCCCAGAGCCTTCAAAGGCTTTTATAATTTTACTAACCTCTTCATTAGCTATCTTCCTGCCGTAGTCGTAATTTCTAATTTCTAGAGCAAATCTCTTATCATTCTTTTTGGCAAAAAGGTCAAATCTATGACTCTTCTGGTATTTTTCCTGGTATTCTTCGACAAAATACCCGCTGTTTTTAAAGGCAAGTCCAATAAATTCCTGGCTAGTAAAATCAAAATTAATCTTTCTTAAGGCTTTTAAAAGCCCGTCAGGCCTAATTTTAAAAATAGCCCTGTATTCAATCTTATCCCCACCAAGCCTTTTAAAATCAAAACCTATTACAAGCTTATCAATCACATTGAAATTGCCATGAGCTATGGCATTTCTTATATGCCTTAAAAGGCTCATAGTCTTAGTTTCCCCATCTGCTAGGCTCATAACTATTTTTTGATCATCTGTGCATACTTCTCCTCTAAAGTCATCAAGTATGTATGTTGCTATATCATCAGTAAATAAGACATCCCTGTCACTTAGGTTCATAAAGCTCATTATTTCTTCAAAAATATAGTCATCATATTCCTTATTTTTAAGGAGGTCATTTTCCTTGGCCTGCTCGCTGTTTATATTTGGCACATACCAAAGAAGATATTTAATAGCCTCATCAAGGTCAGGGCTAAGTTTGATTGGGATTTCTTTGTGATTTATATCAAATTTTTTCCTATTTTTACAAGCTGATAGCTCAAATCTGTCAGTTATTTTCATCTCTACCTACTTTATTTAAAGTCTTTTTCCAAAAACAATTAAAACTTAAGGCAAATCTCAAAATCTCTATCCTCATTACTTACTACTTCTATATCTATAGATAAGTCCTTGCCATAAAGCCTAGCTAAATATAGGCCCATGCCTGTTGACTTGTGAATTTTATCAACCTCTCCTGTAAAGGCCTTTTCAAAGATAAAGGCAAGATCTTGATCAGCAACCTTAGGTCCATTGTTTCCTATATATAGGTTCTTACCCTTATTTCTAATATTAATAACGCCATCACAGTATTTTATGGCATTTGAAATAATCTGGGAAATTATAAAGACCAAAGTATTTTTGTCAGTAAAAACTTCTACCTCTCCTACTTCTTCTTTTATGATAATCCCCTCTTCTGCAATTAGGGGATAATATGCCTTGATTGCTTCATCTACAGCTTCTTTTAGATAGATATCTTCCATCTTGTAGTCTTTTTTGCTAGCATCTAGTCTTGCATAGTAGAGAATCTGGTTAATATAATTTTCTATATTGGCATTGGCTAGACTTAGTTTATCAAGACTTTCCCTATCAAAATCATTTTTATAGTTTTCTAGGAATAAATTTGCAAAGGCAAGGGGAGTTTTAATCTCATGAGCCCACATCTCTATAAAGTTCCTATAGGAGATGAGTTTGGACCTGGATTCTTCTAGCCTCTTATCTTTTATTTTAAAAGCTTTCTGATAATCATTAAAAATTTTCTTATAGTCACTCCCAAATTCATTTACTAAGGCATCTTTTGCTAAGAAGGAATTGTTTATCAAAAATTCTTCAAGTAGGTCCTTTTTTCTTTTATTTTTATTTATTATAGTTCTTAAAATAAATAATAGAGCCAAGATTGTAAATAAAAGTATGAAAATTATGAAATTATCAATTAATTCTGGACTTATGAGAATTATTAGAAAGATAAAGAATAAATCTAGGCCTAAAAATGCCAATATCCAAATAAGGCCATCCTTTAATGTGCTATTCATCCGCTTCTCCTAGGCCATAGCCCTGGCCTCTCTTATTGTAAATATTGTAAGGCCCAAGGTTTTTAAGTTTTTTCCTAAGCCTTGTAATATTTACCTGAAGTATATTTTCATCTATATAAATCGTTGACCAAACAGCCTCTAGAAGGTCATCCTTTGACACGATTTCTGGATAGGATTCCATTAATTTGTTGATAATATCAGCTTCTGTCTGGGGTAAGATTAGATAAGTATCTTTGTAGGATAATTTGGAAGTAGAAAGCTCAAGGCTTAATTCTCCTACACTTATTATATCTTGAAAATGGTTAAATAAATTTAAAAGCTTTTCCATCCTCAAAATTAGCATCCTAGTATCAACTGGCTTCGCTAAGTATTCATCAGCTCCAATCTCAAGTCCTTTAATCTCATCTTCTATCCCTATCCTAGATGTGAGCATTAAGACTGGAATGTTTGATTTTTCTTTTATATCTCTGCAAATATCAAAACCGGATATCCCTGGTAAATTAATATCTAAAATTACAAGGTCAGGTCTTTTTTTAAGAGCATCCTCACTTGCCCTTAAGAAATTATCCACACTTGATACTTCATATCCCCTATTTTCTAAAAATTCTCTTAGTTCATTTAGGAGATTTCTATCATCTTCAATTATTAAAATTTTCTTCATAATAAAGTATCCTTTCATAACTTACCTTTATGATAAATTTTAAAAATAGGCTTATCACTAACAAAAGACCAAGACTAATTAAGGCTAGGGTTCCAATTATTTTGCTAATTTTTATTCTAAAAAATAAATCTATACTAAAAGATAGGTTGGTAAATAAAAATATTGTCACAAAAATCGAAGCAAAACCCACAATGAAGAAAAGTATCGTATAAACTTTTCTAATTATTGACCTGATTTCCTCCATATCTTGGCCCATTAAGCTTAGAATCCTTAATTTTTCTTTAGATTTTTCAAAGTAAATGAAAATTCTAATTGTGAAAAAGCTTAGGCCAGCCAAAATAAAAATCAAACTCAAATAAAAATAGGTATATAAATTTTCTGTAATCTGAGAGATTGCATTTTTTGCTTGCCAAATATAAGATTCATACTTATAATCACCATCAATAAAGGCCTGTCTTAACATATCAGACCCCTTGGAAAAACCAAAAGAGTTTACAAAATCTTTGTTTAGGTTTATATTGTAGGCAAAAGGTTCTTTTTTATCGATCAAAGACCCATAAACCTCATCATTTACAACAACCATACTAGATAAGCCTATTACATCATTAGAAAAAATCTTATTTGACTTTACAAGTTTTCTTACTTTGTAATCTTTTCCAGCTATTTTTATCAACCCATCTTTTTTGGCAAGACTTGCTTCAAGACCATATTTTTCATTTTCACTTTCTGCTAGGAGGATAGCTTCATCATCTTTTAGGTCAGTTTCTATTTTATAAATATTATCAAATGATGATTCTTTTAGCAAAAAACTTGGTCTAAAATAAAACTCATTTCTTGTGGACCTATCAAGGCTCATATTTTGCTTAACCAAGTTAATTATTTCCACTGGGTAGATATCAAAATACTCATAACCATAAACTGGATAAATTTCTCCGATCATTTGAGTCATGTCTAAGTCTTCCTTTAAAAGCTCGATTTTTTCTTTAGAATCATAAAGGGTAAAGTCAGCAGGTCTTTCTAGGGAATTTCTTGATGCTAAACTTGTTAAAATAGTATAGGCAAGGATAAAAGTGCCTGCAATAAGCATAAAGCTTGTAAATAGCAAGGAAAGCCTATCTTTTTTGAAAATTAAGCTTAAGCTTTTCCTTACAATTATATCTTTTCCACTGCTTTTTTGGAAAATTTTAGAAAATATAAAGAAAACCATTAGTAAGAATATGCTAATTAAGCCTATTACAATGATCAATTCTTCCATTAAATAAATTCTATTTAAAATAAGGCCGATAACAAATAAAATCAAGGCCAAAAACAAAAAGAAATCTGACCTAGATTTTAGCTCTCCCCTCATTATTTCATCCGGTTTTTTCTTATAAAAATCCCTAACAAGAGTATAAATTGAAAGGCTATTTAAAAATAAGCTTATTGCTATTGTTAAAACTATCGCTTTAAAAGAAATATTAAAATTATGGTAATTTAAACCCAAACTTAAGATCTTAACTGTAAGAAGATTTATAAATTCATTTATAAAAATAGCAAGACCTATGCCGTAAAGATTTGCCTTTAAAATATCTACAAATGAATCTTTTAAAAAATTTTTAAAAAGTCCTTTCTGGCCTAAGCCTTCTGCCATCAAAAGACCTACATCATTTTTCCTCTCACTTATAATATAAAAGCTTGCATAGTAGATTAAAATAAATATGAAAATTAGAGAAACTAAGTAGATTAGCCTAACAGTATCTAGAAGATAAAGCCTATTTTCTTCGTAGATATAGGAAAAAACTTCAGACTTATCAAATGATAAAATTATGTAAGATGTAATTGATGATATTATTAAAATTAAAAAATAAAGTTTTTTGCTAGACTTTTCTTTATTCATCTTAAAAGCATCCTATCTGCATTTTCTATCCTTGTTAAGAAATCTTCCCTGCTCTCTTCTTCCTTGCGTCTTAGCTCGTTATAAATATGACCATCTCTTAGAAATATGACCCTGTCTGTGAAGGAAATTGCCCTTAGGTCATGGCTTGCCATTATTATAGATTTCTTGTGGAGCCTATTATATGTTTTTAAAAGCCTAAGGACCTTTTCCCCAAGCTTACTATCAAGAGAGCTTGTCGGCTCATCTGCAAGGATTATTTTTGAATCCTTAATAAGGGCTCTTGCTATAGCAATTCTTTGCCTCTCACCTCCAGATAGATTATCTGGATATGTATTAAATAAATCTTCAACTTCCAAAATCTCAGCCACTTTCATTAATTTAGCCTTATCGACTCTCTTTTTTGAAATATTAAATGGCAAAATTATATTTTCATATCCTGTAAGAGTATCAATGAGTTTAAAATCTTGGTAAATATAAGAGATCACATTTTTCCTGTAGGATGTTATCATCCTCCTATTAAAAAGGGAAATATCTTTATTGTAATAGGAAATAGAGCCCTTGTTAAAGGACCCTATTGTCGCTATAGCATTTAAGATTGTTGTCTTTCCCGAGCCAGACTTACCCATAATACCTAAAAATTCACCATCAATTAGGTCAAAGTTTAGGTTTGATAAGACCCTCTTATCTTCCTTGCCATAATATTTTTCAAGATTTTCTACTTTTAAAATTCTCTCAAATTTCATTTTTTCCCTTATCTTTAATTTCTCCTAGATCATCAACCTTGCTATAGGTATCTTTTAGGCCTAGAAGTTTTTCGTAAGTTTCTTCAACATCTGTGGTTTTTGAAACAAGGACATCCTTCCACCTTCCTTGACTGTTGTCGGTAAAAGACTCAAGCCAATTTCCCTCTAAATCATAAATACCATAAGAGCCCTTATTTAAGTCATCAAGACTAGTTACTTTATAAGTATCGCCTATTTTTTCTATCCCTTTATCATAGCCGCTTAGGAATTTTTCGTAAATCATACTTTCATTTCTAGAAATAATAGAAGGCTCTTTTGGATTTTTGCTATAGTCAAAAGTATCTGTGTAATAAATCTTTCTTCTTGTATCTATCCAAAATCTTTCATTGCCTTTCCTAAAAAATATTGTACCATCAAGTCTGCCATCAATATCAATATTTTTTGAAGAATCGATAGCTTGTATCATCTTGTAGGATTCACCAGTATCTACATTTGTAATTTCTCTTACAGTAACACTAGGATCAGCATCCTTGCGATTTAAAATTGTTTCTACAAATTCTTTTTCTACTCCGCTTACTTTACCTACATATTCATCAACTTTTGCCTTATTACTTCTTAATTCATCAAGGTACTCTTTTTGGCCTAGTGAGGAATTAGCTCTTAAAAATATTCCTCCAAAAACTACAAGTCCAATCACTAACAAACTTTTAATATATTTCATAATTTCCTCCTTTTCTTTCTTGATTATATAATATCATAGAAATAAGGAATATTTAATTACAAGTTTTGTAAGTATTGGCTAGCTCCATCAATATCGAGGATATTTTTTATAATGTATGTGATTTTTAAATCATCTGGTACCAAGACCATGAATTTATTAGCCGATAAGTAAGTTTCTATAAGCGACGGATTTTCTTTTAAATATTTTTCTATTTTCTCAATATCCACTTGATTCTCTCTAATTTTTTTCAAATCTCTTCTTATATTATTGCCTACAATAGTCGATGACCTATCGTCATCATAATAAGAGGATGACTTAGACTTAATATTTAGTAATAAAGCCAGAGTTCTATTTATTTTTGTAGATTTAAAGGTCCTAAGACCAATTTTCCCTTCAAATTCTACAAAGTGATAGTCTTCTTCCTTTATTTCTTCTCTTAAGGCTTCTAAAATCTCTCTAATATTTGGATTTAATTTAATCTTGTCAAAGTTAAATAGAATTTCTTCCATCTTAGCCCTTACTTCTCCACTTATTTCAAAGGATCCAGATCCTGCAAAACTTTTAGCATTGGCCTTATCTGAAAGAATCACCATAATTTTGCGAGAACTGTGGTTAATAGATTGGATTTGCCAAACCTGACCTGCTAGATATATCCTATCCTTGGCCTTTAGATTGTCGCCAAGCTCAATTTCTCCTATTACATTTTTATCACTTGCAACCTTATAGGACTTTTTGCTAACAAATTGGTTGTAGAAATAGCCCATGGTCATGAGTTTTTCAGCTTCCATTCCTACTATATATTCACCATCTATTTCTTCTATATAATTTTTCCCTAGCATAAAATCTTTTAGCTTTGCAAATTCATCATCGTTTATATCAGTAAAACTTTTTAAATCCTTATTTAATCTAGTAAATTCAGCAAAAGAAAGTCCATTTTTCTCAAGGAGGGTCGATAGGACTTGGTGGGCAAAGATATCATAAGCCTTCTTTGCTTGGTCGATTTTATCGAGCCTTCCTTCCTCAAATAAAATAAGAGATGCTAAGGCCTGAAGGAGGTCATACTTGTCCGTTGCTATTTGATGAATTATGGACTTTTTATTTCTCCTCCCAGACCTACCCAGTCTTTGAGCAAGAGAAAGAACTGAAGCAGCAGATCCCACTTGAATAACCTGATCAACTGTCCCTATATCAATTCCAAGCTCTAGGGTCGATGTGGCTACAATTATAAAATCTTCTCTTGTATTTTTGGCAAAATCTTCTATTTCCTTTCGCTTGATCTTAGATATTGAGGAATGATGGGAAAAGACCCTTATCTCATAGCCTTTTTCTTTTATTTCTCTTTGCAAAAGATAGGTAAGTTTTTCTACCTTCTCCCTCGAATTTGGGAAAATCAAGGTTGATTTTCCCAAAGAATATTCTAAAATCTTTTTTACAAGCTCATCATTGATATCATCAGCTTCTATATAATCAAGGCTTGCTAGCAAATCATTCCTTGACCTATCAAGCAAAATATTTGTCTCTCTTCCATTTATAAAAAAATCCTTGGCTAGAGAATAATTTTCATCTCCTAGGGTTGCTGAAAGGCCTAACATTCTTGGAGTATTTAGGCAGTAGGCCTCCATTCTCACAAGTAGAGATTTTAGTTGAAGGCCCCTATTTGTATCTAAAAACCCATGAATTTCATCTACTATTACAAAATCTAAATCTTTAAATAAGACCTTGGCTCTTGCCTTATCGTTTACAAGCATGGCTTCTAAGGATTCTGGAGTTATTAGCATGATTCCTGATGGATTTGCCACAAGTTTATCCTTTTGGCTTACTGATGCCTCTGAATGCCAGCTAGTCACCCTTATATCAAGGCCCTTGCATATAGCAAGGACTCTTTTAAATTGGTCATTGATAAGAGCGATTAGGGGTGAGATATATAAAATTTTTAACCCTTTATCTAAGTCAACAGCCTTTGAAATTGCAGGTAAGAAGGCTGCTTCAGTTTTGCCAGATGCTGTTGGTGCAGCAAGGATTAAGTTGTTATTAGTCTGATAAATTTGTTTGATGGCAGCTTTTTGTATCTTTGTTAGACTTTGCCAGCCATTTTCATAAACAAATTTTTTCATGTCCCTATTTAATAGGTCAAAGGCTTCTGTCATATTATTTCAATCTCATCATCTAAATTGTCTGGGTCTTTGAAAACTGCTACTTGACTTCCAAATTTATTAGCAAGAATTTGATCAATATCCACACCCTCATTTTGTCTTTTTATATCAAGTATTTCTATAAAATCTTTTATAACAGACCTTGGAGTTAGAAATTCATCAGCACCTGGCCTATTTAATTGGCCCTCCATGTAGGATACAATCTGCTCGTGGCTTAAATTAATCTCACTTTTATAGTGGGTATTGTAGATATCTACTAAGTTTTCTAAAAGGGTATAAATTTCTTCTTCTGTCAAGACCTTTAGGCCAAGGACGGTCTTATTGGTATTTAAAAGCTTATCATCCATCGATGCTTCACTTCCAAGCCTTCCCTTAAGAGCCCCGTAAGAAGCAAGACCCCTGCTTTCATCAAAAACTGTCTTTCTAGTTGCCCCAAAATTTATAAATAAGTGTTTGGCCAGATTTGATTTTGTTTCGTTAAAAATATTTAGGATTTTTTCGTAATTTCTTTCACGAGTTGTGGCATGTGGAAGTTTGTAGAGATTTACAGCCTCATCAAAATTTATTACAAAGCCCTTATAGCCAATTTCTGCAAAAAGCTCTGCCAAGTTTTTAGTAGCTTCAAAATAATTATCATCATTTATAATTTCATTTATAGCAAGCTCTTTTTTTGCCTCGGTCTTTGTAGAAATATCTCCCCTAATCCATCTGATAGCCTCAAGTTTTAAAAGCCTATTATCAGATATAAAACCCTCATAATATTTACAAAGGGCTTGACCAAGTTCGTAAGAAAGGCCTACAGATTTGAAATTTGAAAGTACATCTAGGATTTCTCCTTTGACCTTATCTTGATACTCACCTGCCATCAAATCTTTTATGTCATAAGAATAATCCTTAGAAAGTTTCATAAAAATATTTGAAATCCATTCTTCGATTATTGCCTCAATTACATTTCCTTCTCTTTTAGTCTTTGTCTTTATATTTTCAATTATGGCTTTATAAAGGCCAACAGCCTTCCTATCGGTCGCATAAAATCTTCTAGATGGGTTAAGATCAATGGTTGACACAATAAAGTTTTTAGACAAAGCTAGGTTTTCTATTGTCTTGAGCATAAAAGACTTACCTGAACCAAAATCTCCCACCCAAAATCTAAGGTCTGAGTCGCCATTTTCAATATTTTCTAGGATTTTAATTATTTCTTCTACTTCAGCCTTTCTTCCTACAAGTAAATGGCCGATGCCAATATCAGGCACAACCCCTGCTTCCAGGCTTTTTATAATTGAATTTGCTTCTTTAGGATTGATTTTTCTCATATTATATACTCCTTCACCATGTCTATATAAAATTCATCTATTAACACATTTCCATCTTCGATTATTATAGTTTGGTCGTTTATATAATTATAAAGCTCGTCATTTACTTCTTTTATAAAGATATTTAAAAATAAATCTTGGTCTTGGGCTATTTTTCTTGCCTCATCTTCTGATATAGATCCCTTTTCTATTAGGAGTTTTAGAAAATCTCTGCTTGATTTTGAAAGATTATTATCATCAATTTCTTCCTCTTTTTCAGGCAATTTATCATTTTCCTCAATATTTTCTTCTTCTCCGACAAATTGACTTATAGTTTCTACGGTTGATCTTAGGGCTTTTCTTGATTTTGCTATTTTCTTATCATTAAGACTTATCCTTTTTGGTCGAATCTTATCAAGTTTTAAAATTTCTGCGATAAGGTCTATATCAATTTCATTTTCATCTACCAAATTTAGAAAAAGATTGTAGTTTTCTTCCCTTATAATTCTAAACAAAATTTTATCGTGAGCTTTTTTATTTAATTTATTTTTGTAAATATGGTATAAGGCTATTATTCTTAGGGTTGGGGTCTTTGATTTTATAATACTATTTAAGATTTGGTAAAAATTTTTCTCTTTTTTAAAATTTTCTATTATTTCTATTTCTTTATCAATATCCAAAGTTTCTATAAATCTTGTAAGTTCAGTGAGTTTGTTTGGATTTTCCTTAAAATACTTAAGATAAATCTGGCTTACTTCCTTATCTTTTAAATCAAAAAGTATAGTTCTTTGATAATCTATAATCCTATCTAGAATTTCTGAAGCCTTATTTTCTATAAGAAGTTCTATGGCAGATTCTGTTTGAATACCAGATAAAATTACAAAAATATTTCTGACATTTGCTTCACTTATTATCAAAAGTGCATCCAAAAGCTTTCTTGATAAGGTATAAGGCTTTTGATAGGAAACTAAGATGTCTGTATTAATTTTGTCATCATCAAATACTAGTTTTAGACTCTTAAGATATAAATTTATAGTAAGATTTTTTAAATCATCATTTTCCCAAAGAATATTATTTCTCTTGCTTATGGAAGCTAAAGCCCTTTCCTGGTCTAGGTCAAACTTATATTTTTCTCTTAAAGACCCGTCCTCATCCCAGAATACCTTCTGTTTACCATTAGCTGTTAGGTCATAATAGGCTATTGTTTCTTCATTTGCCCTTGGGATTTTCTTTATAAAATCATTGGCAGATTTTCTCAAATTGCTTATTGTTTCCTTATCTAAGAATTTTCCTAGATTTTCATAAATCCTTTCGGTTTTCCTATCGAAATTTGGATCATAAAAAGAATTGACATAGTCCCTTGCCAGCATATATATTTGATTGTACAAGTCATTTGATATTATTTTTTTACCAGCAAAACCTAGTTTTATTAAGTCTAAATACAAGTTTAGGGATTCTCTTTTGACTTGATCTGGCAAATTAATATTTGCATTTCTTATCCTTAATCTGGAAATATAGTAATCATCAGACTTTTTATCTAGGTCGATATTAATATTTGCCTTAAGATTTTTAGTGTTTACTTTTCTATTTATCTTTTTCTTATCCCTGGTGGCAAGATCTTCTAGCAAGCCTTCTATCAAAGCCTTAATATCATCCATAGCTTCCCCCATTTCTAGCTTACTAATCATTATACTCTTAGAGGATATAAAGTTAAGCAATAAAAAAAGTGCCGAAGCACTTAATTTAATATATTTTTCATTACATCATTTACTGAGGAATCATAAACTGGCCCAAATTTTAAGAGATGAACCATAAGTAGATAGAGTCTATAAAAGTTTATTCTTCTTTCCCAACCTACATATAGAGGAAGCTCATCCCTATAGGCCTTGTAGAAAATTTTACCAAAACCTCCAAATACTGTTGAGATTCCAATATCAAACTCACGATCACCATATAGTGGATTTGGATCAAATACTAAAGGCTTTTCCTTTTCATCAAACATAAAATTGCCTGCCCAAAGATCTCCATGAAGAAGGACTGGCCTTGATTTGTGACTATCAAGTTCCTTTTCAATAACTTTTCTTACCTGGTCATACCTTTCCAAATCCTTCTTATCCCACAAAAGGCTTGAAGCTAACTCATCTCTAAGTTTATCCATCCTTTGTTCAAGAAATATTTCTTTCCAAGTATCCTTGTACTCATTTGTGAAAATTGTTCCTGCTCCCCTATAAGGATAATCAAAACCAAATTTCCCATTTGGACTTTCTATGGTATGAATTTTAGCAACAAGCCTTGCCAAATCTTCCTGGCTTCCCATAGTGTCTTCCTTATGATAGGTTAAAAGCATAAAGCCACTACCATCATTTGACCCACTAGCTAATACTCTTGGGGCATTTATCCCCTCTCTTTCAAAAATCTCTAATCCCGCTCTCTCCCCAGCAAAGAAGGATTCATCTGTATTTTTTTGTACTTTTAGAAAATAATCTTTTCCATCAGCTCTAAGCCTATAAGTTTCATTAACATCGCCACCGTTTATCGATGTGATAGATTCCACATCATCTAAAGGTAGGACTTTAATCAATTTTTCCATATTACCCCTATTCTTTCTCTTTTTAATAATTTACCACTTATATCAATTCTTTAAATAGCAAATCTTATATGTGTTTAATTTCAGTATTTTAAATCCTTATTATCAAAAATATCGATAATATCCTGATAAACAATCTCTTTATCAGTTTCGTTTAATACTTCGTGTTTCATATTCTTGTATACTTTAGATTTTATATTTTTATATCCTAGTTTTTTGAGAAAATCTAAACTAGATTTTACTCCCTTAGGCCCTTTTGTAATTGGATCGCTTTCTCCTACCAAGTTATATATCTCAAGGTCGGGATTTTTAACTTCATAAGACCTAGCTTTAGTTAACTTTTGATTAAGCTCGATTAAAGCCCTTGAATAAGCTAAAGAAAAATTAGAGATTCTTAAAGGGTCATTTGCTTTAATTCTAATATTTTCCTGGTCAAAAGATATAAAGTCTATCCCCTTGCCTGTTCCGACTATATAATCAATTATTCCACTCTCGTGTTTTTCTCCGAAGTAAAAACATAGAATATTTAAGAAAAATACTCCCAAACCTGCTATAGGATTGCCTGGTACAGTTCCTGTAACTATTAGTTTATCAATTAGTTTGTCATTTTTTCTTAAAAATAACCTAACTACCATTGAACCCATAGAATGACCCAACATATAAAGTTTCTTTTCAGGATATGTTTCTTTTAAATATTTGCTTAGCATAACTTGATCATCTACAAGTTCTTCTGCTCTTTGCATATAACCATTTGGATAAGTATTTGACAAAGATTTTCCATGACCCCTATGATCAGAAACTGCAACTAGATATCCGTTTTTAGCTAGATATTTTGCAAAATGATCATAATTTCCACCATGCTCTCCCATACCGTGAACTAATTGCACAAGAGCCTTAGGATTTTCTGCCTTATAAATTCTTACAAATATATCATTACCGTCGGTATTAGTGAGTAGTAAGTCCTCATTACTTTCATCTTCTTTTATTGTCAGCCTCTTAAAATACTTACTCGCCATCAAAAGTGACTTATAAAATCTTTCTTTTCTAAAATAATAAAGTTGAGGAATCATCAATAATATCAATACTGCTATTAAAATCTTCATATCAATGTGTCCTTCCTAATCCTATTTTTATATCTTCTTTCCCCTCAAAATCTATGCTTATTTCTATAGCAATCTTTATAGCCGCTACCATAGTTTGTAAATCCATTGATGCCATGCCATTTTTATCCACTACTTGGTCTGGTAAGAAGGGTAGGTGAATAAAGCCCGCCCTTATATTTTTATACTTATTTGCTAAATACAAGTCTTGGTACATTACATGGTTACATACATAGGTTCCTGCAGTATTTGATATAGATGCTGGAATATTTGATTCTTGTAATTTATTAATAATAGCCTTAATTGGTATTGTCGCAAAATATGCAGGTTCCCCATCTTCTCTTATTATCCTATCAATTGGTCTATTTCCTTCATTATCATCTATCGATGCATCATCAATATTAATAGCAACTCTTTCAACAGTAATATGGCTTCTGCCACCAGCCTGGCCTAGGGAAATAATTATATCTGGTCTAATTTCCTCTATCTTCTCCTCAATAAGACTTGCTGATTTCCCAAAAACTGTTGGAATTATAAGTTTATGTATTTTAGCATCTCCTATTATTTTTGGTATCTTTTCTAAAACTAAACTAGCAGGGTTTATTTTTTCATCCCCAAAGGCATCAAAGCCTGTTAATAATATATCCATAACTCACCTCTATATACTTTTACCAAAAAGAGTCATTTTTTAAACAATAATAGCAATAATATTTTTGAAGTATAATACATAAAAAAGGAGATTTAATGCATATAAAAGAAATTACTGGTGATGACTTATTAAAACTTGATGATTCATATAAAATTATTGATGTAAGAAGTGAAGAAGAATATAAAAATGGCCATATCAAAAATTCTATAAATATTCCCTTAGATAAAATTATGGAAAATGATATTGACCTTGATAAGAGTGATAAGCTCGTTGTTCATTGTAGAACAAACGGCCGAGCAGGAAAGGCCCTAGCAATCTTAGATTATTTAGGTTATAAAGATTTAACTCTTGCTCCTGGCGTAGACTTATATGATTATAATTTAGTAAAGTAAAAGGTGATGTTGCAGAATAGTTAAATCTATTCTGCAACATCACTTTTTTTCTCGGATATTTGTATTAAGTAATTTAATTATATAGAGATTTTTAAGGTGGGAATAAATTTTTCCACATTTTCCTTAAAAATAGGCTCACTTAATAAAGCTTATGAAATTAATATTTTTTTCTTAAGCAGCTTTGTATTTTATGATTTCTAAGTTCTTATTTTCTATTTTGGTTGCCA
>NZ_JAMXSM010000034.1:0-14840 GCF_026131665.1 Anaerococcus sp. NML200574
AACAACAATAGCTAAAACAAGCCGATTGTAACCGGCTTATTTGCCATGCTCAAATTTAAACTCTAATTAACAAGGAGAAAAGTAAAATTAATTTGCTTTTCTACTTGACTTTTGTTAGCAGGTTTTTCTGCCCAAATTAATAGGCGAAAATTTTCTGTAATTTTGACTTGCACATCATGAACGCCTGTTATATTATATCTATAACAGATAAGGAGGAGGAAAGGTGTTTTTAGAAATTGATTTTGAATCGGATATAGCGATTTATGAACAAATCAGAAGGGCCTTTATTGTGGGCCTTGCTCGTGGAGACCTAAAGAAGGGAGATAAGCTGCCTTCTGTAAGGGACTTGGCCGAAGAAATTGGTATAAACCTACACACCGTAAATAAGGCTTACAAGCTCCTTGCAAGCGATGATTTCATAGTCATGGACAGGAGATTTGGGTCAATGGTTGGCAAGGATTTTGAGCCGGTAGATGATAAGGAAGTCAATCTCATAAAAGATGAATTAGCCTATCTTGCATCTTTTGCCAAACTTAAGGGCCTTAGCAAGGAAGATTTTATTGCATATATAGAAAATATTTGGGAGGATAAAAATGACTGAAGGAAATTTCATCTCTATACTTTACGCTTCATCCATCTTGCTTATAGGAATCTTGCAAGTCTTTGTCAATTCTTTTTCTAAAAAAGGCTACGTTTTTGGGATTAGGCTTGATGAAAATAGCGATGGTTTGAGAAAAATAAATAAAAAATACAAACTAGTAACTCTGATTTTAACTCTAGTCTTAGGAGCTATTCAATATTTAATATCATTTGTGACAAATAATGTCGGATGGATAAGCCTATATTTTTTCCTAAGCTTGGGACTTATCATGGTCCCTCTAATTTGGGCTAATAAGGAAATAAAAAAAATTAGTAAGTCTAGTAAGCAAGAAAGGAAAAAGCTTGTAAGCATCGGAGGAGTAAGGAAAATTTCCTACAAGCCAATCTTCCTTATTTACGGCCTAAGTCTTGCCCTAATCATAGGTGGCAGCCTATATTTATACCTAAATTATGACAAGCTCCCTGATAAGCTTATTATGCATACAGATTTTAATGGAAATGTCACTGACATCCAGGATAAGACTTTGGCAAATGTCTTTATGCCAAGCCTTATAAGCCTAGCAAATTTGGCACTTTTTGCCATTGTTAATTATTTCCTAATCAAGGCAAGGCCAAGGCTTAGCCAGGAAGACCCGGAAAGGTCTCTAGCTGATAATACAAAGGCTAAAAATCTTTGGTCCTATTATCTCGGGATAAATGCCCTTCTCATGACCATTCTTTTTGAAATTGGCATAACAAGCTTTAGCTTTGGAGGAGGAAATGGCCTTGTAAATATCCTAACAGGTCTTACCCTCATAACTTCAATTGGAGGAGTAATTTATTTAGGTTTTAAGGTGGGAACTGACGGATCAAGGCTTAATAATTTATCCTACACAAGCTTTGAAGAAGATGATGATAATTGGGTGCTTGGATCTACAATCTATAATAATCCTGACGACCCAGCTCTCTTTGTAAATAAGAGAATTGGTGTGGGGATGACTGTAAATATAGGAAGGCCAATGGGTAAGGTCATTTTAATCCTTTCAATTATAATTTTAATCGCAAGCCTTGTAGCCTTATTTAAATATTCAGCCTAAGCTTGTGTCTACTAGCAAAGCTAGTTTATTAAATAACATTTTTATGATGATGGGGATAAGTGAAGTATAATAGGCTTGAAATAAATATGCACATCTACTAATTTTTTGCAAAGGAGACTTAATGTTTACAAGTGATGATTTAAAGGCAATTAATGCCATTAGAACCCTATCCATTGCCCAGATAGAGAAGGCAAATTCTGGCCACCCAGGCCTACCAATGGGTGCAAGCCCTATGGCCTATGTTTTATTTAACAAGCTTTTGAAGGCAAATCCTAAAAATCCAAAGTTTTTTGACAGGGACAGGTTTATCCTATCAGCAGGCCATGGATCAGCCATGCTTTATTCCTTACTTCACCTATCAGGCTATGATTTATCCATGGATGAGCTTAAAAACTTTAGACAAGCCGGCTCAAAGGCTCCAGGCCATCCAGAACTAGGCATGACCGAAGGAGTAGAGGTTACAACAGGACCTCTTGGTCAAGGTATAGCCCAAGCTGTCGGTATGGCAGCTGCTGAAAAGCACATGGCAGCCCTTTATAATAAGGATGACATGAAGGTAATTGACCACTACACCTACGCCCTATGTGGTGATGGTGACCTAATGGAGGGGATTTCTTATGAAGCAATGTCACTTGCAGGTCATCTTAAATTAGATAAGCTAATCATCCTTTATGATTCAAATGATATCTGCCTAGATGGGGACCTATCCACATCTTTTTCAGAATCTGTAAAAGACAGGGTCCTTGCACAAAATTGGGCCTATGATAAAGTTGCCGATGGCAATGACCTAGATGCAATCTATGAAGCAATTACAAAGGCTAAGGAAAATGACAAGCCAACCCTAATTGAAGTAAAGACTATAATTGGTTTTGGTTCCAAAAACCAAGGCACAAACAAGGTTCACGGGGCACCAATCGGAGCAGAAGACTTTGAATATGTAAAGAAAGCCTATGAATGGAGCGCAGCAGATTTTGAAATTTCTGATGATATCTATAAAATATTTGAAGATGGAATTAAAGCACGAGGAGAATCTGCAAATAAGGCTTGGGATGAGCTTTTAAAGGCTTACTCAGAAAAATATCCAGAAGATTACAAGGAATTAATGGCAGGAATCAATAGAGAGCTACCAGCAAATTTCATGGACCAAGTTAGAAAATATTCTCATGAAGATAAGGCCCTTGCTAGCCGTGCATCAGGAGGAGAAATCATCCAAGACTTGGCAAAGATTACCAGAAACTTCTGGGGTGGATCAGCTGACCTCTTCTCATCAAACAAAACTAATATCAAGGATTCAAAGGCCTTTAGAGATGATAGCCCATGTGGTAGAAATATTTGGTATGGTGTAAGAGAATTTGCCATGGCAGCTATAGGTAATGGTATTATGGCCCACGGAGGAAGCTTCCACCATGTTTCAACCTTCTTTGTATTTTCTGATTACCTAAAGCCAGCTGTAAGGCTTTCAGCCCTATCACACCTACCACTAACCTACGCCATGACCCACGATTCAGTAGCGGTTGGGGAAGATGGCCCTACCCATCAACCAATCGAGCAACTTGCTATGCTAAGGGCAATTCCAAACACCCTAGTTATAAGGCCAGCAGATGCCAATGAGACAAGGCTTGCTTGGAAGGTGGCTCTAGAAAGTAAGGATAGGCCAGTAGTTATTGCCCTTACTCGTCAAAATATCCCAACCTTAAAGGAAACTGAAAATTTAGAAAATATCAATAAGGGTGCCTACATCATAAAAGATGCCGAAAATCCAGAACTTATCCTAATAGCAACAGGTTCAGAAGTGGCTCTTGCCCTTGAAACAGCAGAAAGATTAGAAAAATCTGGCAAGGCAGTTAGAGTAGTATCCATGCCATCTATGGAATTATTTAGAGAACAAAGTGATACCTATAAGGAAGAAATACTACCAAAAGAGATTACAAAGAGAGTATCAATTGAAATGGGAACATCATTTGGCTGGTCCGAATGGACAGGATTAGATGGTCTAAATATTGCCATTGACAGGTTCGGTATATCTGGCCCAGGCGAAGAAGTTGCAAAAATTCTAGGCTTTGACCCGGATGCAATAATTGAAAAGATAAACGAAAAATATTATTAGAATCAAGGCTATGGATTTTCCATAGCTTTTTTCTTAGATAATGCATATAATAATAGGAGAAGACAAAGGAGAATTGTTATGAAAATATGTGTACTTTTAGCAAATGGCAATGAAACTATAGAAATACTTACAGTCGTTGATTATCTAAGAAGAGCTAATATCGAAGTAGATATGGTATCTACAACAGGTGCTATAAATTTAAAGACCTCCCACGGCATAGAATATAAGGCAGATAAGCTTATGGCTGATATAGATAGAAAATCCTACGATGGTGTCTATATACCAGGAGGCACCAAGGGAGCAGAGACTCTTAGGGATAATGACGAGGTAATAGATTTAGTTCGTGAGTTTAACAATGAAAACAAACTAATTGCTGCAATCTGCGCTGGTCCAATAGTGCTTGATAGGGCAGGAGTCCTTGCTGATAAAAAGGCCACATCCTTCCCAACTATTAAGGAAGAACTTAAAAATGTTGGGGAATATATAGATGATCAAATAGTAGTCACAGATGGCAACATCACAACAGGAAGAGGTGCTGCTGTTACAAATTATCTAGCCCTAAGACTTGTTGAAATCATCAAGGGTGAGGATGCCAAGGAAGATCTAAAATACGGCACCCAACACATAGCAGTAGAAAATTATTTTGGAATTAGATTTTAGGTAAAAGATGAAAAATATCAGGAAAATATTTATCCTAGGAGGGGCCAATTTATTTGCCAGAGAGCTTATAAAATACGGTCTTGACCAGGGTTATAAGATAAAAGCGGTAGATTTGATTAAATCTAGCGATATAGAAGAAAATGAAAATTTAGAATATGTCCTAGCAGATTTTTTTGCCCTAGGAGATAAGCAAGCTATGGAGATGATAGGTGATTGCGATAGTTTTGTCTATGCCGGCGGCATCGATGATCTAGTTGTGCCTAGAAAGCCTGCTGGCAAATTCTTTTATGAGAGAAACGTCCTTCCAACAGGCAGGATAGCAAGGCTTGCCAAAAAAGCTGGCATCAGAAATTTCCTTCTTTTGGGAGATTATAGGTCAGAAATAGCAGAAAAAAACCAAATCTTAAGGAAATATAATTACCACCACGAGCCATACATTGAAACAAGGCTCATGCAAGAATCAATTGCAATCTTTGAAGGCGATGGTTTAATGAATGTCTCAATCCTAAGGCCGGGCCTAATAGTAGGCAAGTCTAACAAAAATTCCCTAGCAGCCCACATAGACCTAGTAAGGGCAAATGCAACAATACCTGTCACAGAGGGTGTGATTCCAATAATTTCAGCAAAAGCCCTAGCTCAAGGAGCAGTTTTTGCCCTAGAGTTAGAAAATCACAAAAAAACCTACGCCTTAGCTACAGGAAATATTTCCTATAAGGCTCTTTATGAGAAAATCCTTGAAATAATGAAAAAGACTGACGGCAAAAGCTTGGTTTCAAGGACTTTTGACGACCTCTTAGAAGCCTATGAGGAAGATCAAAAAATTACAGAAAGAAAAAATCTAGAACACGGCATAAGCCAAGTAAATATGCTAAGGGCCATGACAATGGATCTAAGCCTAAAGGGCGATTTTGACCTTGGTGATGAAGATTTAGGAGAAGAAATAGGAAAAATGATTGACCTCTACCTAAATGGAAGCCCTGTAAAGGCGTAAAAAAACTGGAAAATACTTCCAGTTTTTTTAAATTTAATCAAAAAGCTTCAGAAACTTGCCATAGCCTTCCTCTTCAAGCTTATCTTTTGGGATAAAGCGAAGGCTAGCTCCATTTATACAGTACCTAAGACCAGTAGCCTCTCTTGGTCCATCTGGGAAAACATGGCCCAGGTGGCTATCAGCTTCCTTGCTTCTTACCTCAATTCTTTTTCTCATAAGGGTGAAATCATCCTTTTCTGTAAGCTCAGTGTCCTCAATTGGCTTAGTAAAAGAAGGCCAACCACAGCCTGCATCATACTTATCAAGAGATGAAAAAAGCGGCTCCCCAGAGACAATATCTACATAAATCCCATCTTCATAAAAATTGTCATATTCAGAAGAAAAAGGCATCTCAGTCCCATTTTCCTGGGTCACATGATAGGCTTCTTCGCTTAAAATTTTCTTTAAATCTTCCTTTTTATATTTAGTCATAACTTATCCTTTCTGTATTTTTGTAAATCCAATCTTTAAAAACATTCTTATTACAATTAGAACTGGCAACTTCCATAATAATATTTATAATTTCATCATCATTAGCTATAATCTTATATCCATTTAATTTTAGATATATAAGCATCAAATATGTACCTATCCTTTTATTTCCATCGATAAAAGGATGGTTCATTATAAATGAGTAAGCAAGTTGACAAGCTCTTTCTACAGGGGTGTCATAAATATTATTTCCAAACATTGTTTGAAATGCAGAGTTGATTGATAGGTCTAACAAATCATCATCACGTACTCCTTCAATACCTCCGAAGTTTTCAATCAGGGATTTATGAAGCTGGATCACTTGCTCTTTAGTAAATTTTTTCATTTTGCAAGTTCTTCAAAAACATGACTAAATTCATTGAGAATATCTTTAGAAATATCCTCAATATCTTCATTTTTATAATATTCATTTTGCTTTATATCTTCATATTGGATCAATAAATATTTTGGTTTATTATTTTTTAAAATTATAGCTGATCCAGAATTATCAACCATTTTTGCAACCTTTGAAAAATTTTGGTTTGCTTCTGTCATTGAAACTAAATTATCTGTATGAATTCTCATAAAATCACCTCGCTATTTTATAAATTAGGATAAAAACATCCTAATTTATCTTAAATTTACTTTATTTCGATAAAATGTCAAGTTAAATAAACTATTAAAAAATTCACTTTTAGGTATAATAATAAAAAGATTTTATTAAGGAGCATAAAATGTCAATGACAATCAAGAAGGCTACTTGGCCTATTGCCAAGGATTTGGCCTTTGATATAAATAATAAAGCAAATGCAGCCATAGAAAAATATGGAAGGGAAAATGTAATAAATGCGGCCCTTGGGACCTTGGCAGATGATTCTGGAAAGATTATAGCCCTTGATAGTGTTTATGACAGGCTAAGTCAGATGGATAGGTCTATTATAGCATCTTATGCCCCAATTGAGGGGGAAGATGGTTTTAGGGAGGCTGTTTTAGATAGCCTTTTTGAAAATCACAGACCAAAGGCTTTCATGACCGCCATTTCAACCCCAGGCGGAACAGGGGCTATCAGGTCAGGGGTTTTTACCTATGCAGATGAGGGAGATCCTGTTCTTAGTCATGACTATTATTGGGGCCCATATAAGAAAATTTGCGATGAATTTGGCAGAGATTTCATCACTTATAATTTCTTTACAGATGACTACAAATTTGATATAGAAGCTTACAAAGCTGCTATGGCAAAAGCTTTAGAAAATAAGGATAGGCTCGTTTCAATAATAAATTCTCCAGGCAATAACCCAACTGGCTATTCTCTAAGCGATGATGAATGGGATGAGGTGATTAAGGCCTGCCAAGATCTTGCCAAAGCTGGCAAGAAAATCACATTAATTGTTGATGTGGCATATATAGAATATGCAGGAAGCGGCAAGCAAAAGGAATTTTTTGAGAAATTTACAGACCTTGACCCAAATTTCTTTGTGATAGTGGCTTATTCCATGAGTAAGTCCCACACAGCCTACGGCCTAAGAAGTGGGGCAGCAATCGGTATCTCTTCTAAAAAAGAAATCATCGATGAATTTGAAAATAGCCTTGCCCACTCAGCTAGGTGCAATTGGTCTAACGGGGTCCACGCACCACAGCTTATCCTAAAAGATTTGGAAAATGACAAGGATGGCTACAAAAAGGAATTAGAAAATTTAAGGCTCATGCTAGAAAAAAGAGCTGAGATATTTGTAAGAGAAGCTAAGGCGAAAAAATTAGCAATGATTCCGTATTTTGGTGGATTTTTCACCTTTATTCCAACAGATAAGGCCTTTGAGATAGCAGAAAATCTTGAAAAAGAAAACATATTCACCATTCCCCAAGCTAAAGGAATTAGAGTTGCAATTTGTGCAACAAATGAAAAAGACATTATAAAATTAGTTGATAGACTTAGCTACTTTATGGAAAATTTATAAAAGCATAGAATTGCCATTTTTAGACAAGATAATTATAATTTAGACCAAGCCCTTGCTTGGTCTTTCTGCTTGCATAAAAATGTAAAGAAAATTTTACAATTTCCAATAAATTTTATAGGGCTTATAAGCTTATAATTTAGCCAAAGCTTGTAACTATTTTATAATAAGCTTTAAATAGCCATTTATAAATATATAATAATCTTTTATTTTGGAAATAAGGGGTATAATAATATTAAAATTTTTATGTATTTTCTTAAATTTTTGTTAGATATTTAATAATGATAAAAATTTATTAAGAATGAAGGTATTTTATTCATTTAGAAAGGAATAATATGAATTTACATATGGGGCTTGATGTTGGCTCTACTACTGTCAAGGTGGTGGTCACTGATGAGCTTTTTAATACAATTTATTCTATTTATATCCGCCACAAGTCAGATGTGAGGGCGACTGTTAAGAAGGTCCTTACAGATTTATACCATAAGTTTGGCAATCTAAGTCTAACTATGAATGTGACAGGATCTGGCGGCATGTTTTTAGAAGATATTTTGGGTGTAGACTTTGTCCAGGAGGTTATAGCAGAAACCCGTGCTATCAGGAAATTTATCCCTCAGACTGACGTTTTGATAGAGCTGGGTGGGGAAGATTCAAAGATTACCTACCTTTCTGGTTCTGTTGAGCAGAGGATGAATTCGATTTGTGCAGGAGGTACTGGGGCCTTTATAGACCAGATGGCAGCCCTCCTTGATACTGATGCGGCAGGTCTTAATGAGCTTTCCAAAGCCTACAAGAAGATTTATCCTATAGCATCTAGGTGTGGGGTCTTTGCCAAGACTGACATCCAGGCCTTGATGAACCAGGGGGCAAGCAGGGAAGATATAGCAATTTCAGTCTTCCAATCTGTAGTCAACCAGACAATTTCAAACCTGGCCTGCGGTAGGCCGATTAGGGGCAATGTCACTTTTTTGGGTGGTCCCCTTCACTTTTTATCTTCTCTTAGGGACAGATTTGTAGAGACCTTGGGAGAGGATGAGAATAATTTTTATATACCAGATGATGCAGAAGTTTACGTAGCCAAGGGGGCTGCGATTTTATCTAGCGAAAATTCAAAGCCAGTAGACCTTAAGGACCTCATTACAAGGCTTGAAAATGCCAAGGAAGTAAATCTAGAGATGACCAAAAGGCTTGACCCTCTTTTTGAGTCTCTTGATGACTATGAAGATTTTAAGATTAGGCATAAGACTGATAAGGTCAAATACAGAGATCTTGCTACTTACCAGGGTCCAATCTATGTAGGCCTAGATGCTGGCTCTACAACCAGTAAGATGGTCTGGCTGTCAGAAGATAATGAAATTTTATTAGATGATTATAGGATGAATTTGGGAAGGCCTCTAGAGGTTGTCATTTCAATGCTTAAAGAAGGCCTTGCCAAGAAAAATCCAAAGGCCTATATTGCCTCATCCGGAATCTGTGGTTACGGGGAAGATTTTATCAAAAATGCCCTACACATAGATAGTGGGGAGGTAGAAACCATTGCTCACTACAGGGCGGCCAAGTTTTTTGATCCTGATGTAGATTTTATCCTTGATATTGGCGGCCAAGATATGAAAGCCATGCACATAAGAGATGGTATAATAGACTCTATCCAGTTAAATGAGGCCTGCTCTTCAGGCTGTGGGTCATTTTTATCAACCTTTGCAGCATCTGTATCCATGGATGTTAAAGAATTTCAGCAAAGGGCAATTATGAGCAAGGAGCCGGCTGATCTTGGTTCTAGGTGTACAGTCTTCATGAATTCTAAGGTTAAACAAGCCCAAAAGGAAGGCTCTGAGGTAGAAGACATAGCCGCTGGCCTTTGCTATTCGGTAATAAAAAATGCCATCCAAAAGGTAATAAAAATCAGGGACCCAAAATCTCTTGGCAAAAATATAGTAGTTCAAGGGGGAACCTTTTATGGGGATGCCATCCTAAGGGCCTTTGAGAAAATTTCTGGAAGAGATGTTACCAGACCAGAAATTTCAGGTCTTATGGGGGCTATGGGTATGGCATTAATTGCCAAAGATAAGTCCACAGGCTCATCAAATATGGCAGGTCAAAGCGTGCTTGAAAATTTCTCTTACACTCAAAAATCAGCTAGGTGCGGTAGGTGTACAAATAATTGTGCCCTAGTAATAAATACCTTCGCCGATGGGAGGAGATTTATCACAGGCAATAGGTGCGAAAGAGGGGCAGGCATCAAGCTTAATAAGAAAAAAGATGACCTAAATATGTACAAGTATAAGTATAAGCTCCTCTTTGATAGAACGACCTTGGGCCAAGGTGCCCGCTTTGGTAGGGTCGGCATTCCTCGTGTTTTAAATATCTATGAAGACTATCCTTTCTGGCACAAATTTTTTGATAGCCTAGGATTTGATATAATTTTATCAAGTGACTCAGATAGGAAAATTTATGAAAAGGGTATAGCCACAATCTCATCAGAGACAGCCTGCTATCCAGCCAAGCTTGTCCACGGCCACATGGAAGATTTGATCGACAAAAAGCCTGACCTTATTTTCTATCCAGGTGTTTTTTATGCCTACAAGCAATTTGATGCGGCCAAAAACCAAATGAATTGCCCTGTAGTAAGTGGTTATCCTGATGTAATTAAAAATAATGTCGATAGGCTAAGTGAGCTAAGATTCCTAAACCCTTACCTATCCTTTGAAAGTGAGGAAATCATCAAAAAAAGACTTGTCGAAGTCTTTGAAGGCTATACTCATGAGGGTAATATCCTAAGAAAAAAGGAAATTGAAAATGCGGTAAGTCTGGCTTGGGAGGCTGAGCAAGCATACCATGATCAAATAAGGAAAAAGGGCAAGGAAATAATTGACCATGTAAGGGCCCATGACTTAAATGCCATAGTACTAGCAGGTAGGCCTTACCACATAGATCCAGAAGTCAACCACGGCATAGCAGACTTAATCGAATCGATGGATATACCTGTTCTTTCAGAAGATGCCATCGCTTACAATGTGAAAGATTTGACTAAAGAGCTCAGGGTCCTTGACCAGTGGTCCTACCACGCAAGGCTTTACAGGGCCAGCAAATATGTTGCGGAAAATGAAAACTTCGAGCTTATCCAGCTTAATTCCTTTGGCTGCGGTCTTGATGCAGTCACAACTGACCAGGTAGAAGAGCTTTTAAAATCGCATGGCAAGATTTATACCCTTTTAAAAATAGATGAAATTTCAAACCTAGGAGCGGTTAAAATCAGACTCAGATCTCTTTTAGAAGCCCTTGACCAAAAGAAAAGAGAAGGCATAAGCTTTAAGACAAATCCAAGTGAATTTGCCTATGAAAATACTGAATTTACCAAAGAAATGAAACTAGAAGGCTACACCATCCTTGCCCCACAGATGGCAAGGGAGCACTTTAGGATAATGGAACATGCCTTTAAGGCCTTTGGTTTTAATATAGAATTTTTAGATACAATCGATGAAGATGTCATAGACACGGGTCTAAAATATGTAAACAATGACTCCTGCTACCCATCAATTACAGTAGTTGGCCAACTAATCCATGCTGTAAAATCTGGCAAATATGACACAGATAAGCTTGCCCTCCTCATGACCCAAACCGGCGGAGCTTGTAGGGCGTCTAACTACGTTGGCTACATCAGAAAGGGCCTAAAGGATGCAGGTTTTCCTGACCTGCCAGTAATTGCCCTATCAGCTCAAGGCATAGAAACTAACGAGGGCTTTGACTTAGTCAGATTTAAAAATATCCCACTTTTAAAGCAAGCCATAAGGGCCATCCTTTTGGGAGACCTCATAAATAGAGTGTCAAATGCTACAAGGCCTTATGAAATCGAGCTAGGATCTGTAAATGACCTCAAGGAAGCATGGATAAATAAGCTTTCAGCAGAAATTGGGACAATGAAAACCAAGAGATACAGACAAGTAATCCAAGAGATTGTCAAAGATTTTGAAGACCTTCCAGTCTGCAACAAGGAAATTCCAAAGGCAGGTATAGTTGGTGAAATCTTGGTCAAATTCTTGCCAGAAGCCAACAACCACCTCCAAGACGTCCTCGAAGCTGAAGGAGCTGAGGTAGTCATGCCAGATTTAACAGACTTTTTGATGTACTGTATGAAAAATTCAGAATTAAAGCGTGACTTATATGGTAAATCAGCTGCCACAGCCAGGATGGGCAGGCTTGGAATCAAGCTAATAGAAGCAAATAGAAAGCCAATTAGAAAGGCCTTAAGGGAAAGTGAAAGATTTACAGAACCTCTTTATATAGATGATATAGCAGACCTAGCTGAGGAAGTTACATCCCTTGGCAACCAGGCTGGTGAAGGCTGGCTTCTTGCAGGGGAGATGGTAGAACTAATCCACCAGGGTGCCCCAAATATCGTCTGCATCCAGCCTTTTGGCTGTCTTCCAAACCATATCACTGGCAAGGGAGTGATGAAAAAGATAAGAGAAACCTATCCAGAGGCCAACATAGTAGCCATAGATTATGACCCAGGAGCATCAGAAGTAAACCAAGTAAATAGGGTCAAACTAATGATGAGTGCGGCTAGGGATAAGATAAAAGTTAAATAAATTAAAAATCATCCTAAGAAATTAGGGTGATTTTTTTGAGAAAAATTTTAATTTGCTTGTATAATAAAGACAAATGTTAATTTTTATGAAAGAAAGAAGGCAAATATGTCAAACGCTAAAGAACAATTTCTAGACCTACAAGACAAGCTTAAAAAAGTTTGTGAGATAGCAGGCCTATCTGAATCATTTTATGAGATAATCAAAGAACCTGAAAGAATCATCGAAGCAAATATTCCAGTAAAGATGGATGATGGCACAACAAAGACCTTTAGAGCCTTTAGGTCTGCCCATTCTACAGCCCTAGGCCCATCCAAGGGCGGGGTCAGATTTCACCAATCTGTGACCTATGAAGAAGTCAAAGTTCTATCTACCCTAATGAGTCTAAAGGTAGCCCTTCTCGGCCTTCCACTAGGAGGTGGCAAGGGAGGAATCATCGTAGATCCTAACAAGCTTTCTGAAAGAGAGCTAGAAATCTTATCTCGTGGCTTTGTCAGGGCAATGAATAATTATTTAGGACCAAGAATTGATATTCCAGCTCCAGATGTAAATACAAATGCTAAAATTATGGGATATTTTACAGATGAATATATAGCCCTAAATGGTGGCCGCCAAGATATAGCAACCTTCACAGGCAAGTCAGTTGACATGGGAGGTTCTCTTGGAAGAAGTGAAGCTACAGGCTTTGGTGTATACCTAACAATTAAAAAATACTATGAAAAAATCGGTAAAAGCTTAGAAGGAGCCACAGTTGCCCTCCAAGGTTTTGGAAATGTTGGCTCTTTTGCGGCCAAATACCTAGTAGAGGATGGGGCAAAGCTTATCGCCCTAAACTCCAAAGACCATGAGCATCCAGATGGATCCTACGGAATCTATGATAAGGATGGCCTAGATATAGAGAAAATCCAGAAAGCTAAGGATAAGACAGGATCAGAGCTTAATATAGAGGCAGAAAAAATCACAACAGAAGAATTCTTCGCCCTAGACTGCGACATCCTAATTCCAGCAGCCCTAGAAAATGTAATAAACGAGGCTAATGCAGACTCAATTAAGGCGGGGCTTGTTGTGGAAGCAGCCAATGGCCCTGTGACAGAAGCAGGGGAGAAAATCCTAAATGAGAAAAATATCCCACTCATCCCAGATATCCTAGCTAATTCAGGAGGAGTTTTAGTCAGCCACTACGAATGGGTACAAAATATCACAGGCTCCTACCTTTCTGAAGAAGAAGTAAGGGCTAAACAAGAAAAGGACATGACAAGAGCTATCGATGAAGTATTTGCAACAGCTGATAAATACAAGGTTACCTTCAGACAAGCAGCCTTCATCCTAAGCCTATCAAGGATAGAAAAAGCCCTCAAACTTAAGGGAAGATTTTAATGCAAATAAGAAAGCTAGAAAGGCCTGACCTTGCAAAAGTGAGGCCTCTTTTAGAAGCTGCCATAAATGATAAGTCTAAAGCTTCTTACCCAAAATTCTCATCCCTAAGCGACCTTTATAGGGAGTTAGAATATTCTATAGAATTTATGGCAACCACCACGCTCTTGAGCCTACAAAATGAGGAAATAGAGGGCCTTGTCACCTATTTTTGGGATGATGATGAAAAATATATCCAAACTACCCTCCTCATCATAAAAAATAAGGATCTAAGAGTCTTAGAAAGCCTTTTAGAAAGGATAAAAAAAGATCACAAGGCCTATCCTATAAATATAGGTCTTGGGGAAGCTTCTTGGATAAATCAGGAAAAATATTTTACAGAAAAAGCAAAAATTGTAGAACACTCTCATGTCCTAGAGGCTAAAAATCTAGAAAAATCTTCCGCTCTTACAGATAATATCGAACTCTTAGCCAAGGAAGACTTCTCATCCTATAAGGACTTTCACGATTCTTTTGCAAAAGATATGTATTATTCAAGCCCCAATCTATATAGGGACTTTGACAGGTTTAGGGTCTTTGTCAAAAAGGGTAAGGGAGAGATTACAGCCAGTCTTTTAGTAAAAATCTATGGCAAAAATCCTTGCAAAGCTGAAATTTTTGGACTCTTTATGAAAGAACCTAATAGGCAAATTTTCGACAGTCTAATTAAGGCAATGATAAATTTCCTAATAGATGAATTTGGAAAAATAGGGGAAATTAAGTATTTTATAGAAGTCGAAAAAGAATTAGAACTAGAAGTGGCTATTGCAAATGGCTTTGAAAAATTAGATACCTATATACTTTATAGGGCATAGAAAGGGGCTGTTGCAAAAGTCCTAACATAGAAAAAGACGAGGAAATTAAACATCCTCGTCTTTTTCTGATACAATGTATTTATGAAACAAAATAGTAATACATCATCATTAACTAATCTTACACTAGTTG
>NZ_JAMXSM010000035.1:0-14615 GCF_026131665.1 Anaerococcus sp. NML200574
ACTAAATCTGTTGTGGCTATTGATTCAAATTCAAAGTCTCCATGACTTTTTAGATAGTCTGTTGCGATATTTCCAACATATTCGCTGGTACCTGCTCCTGTAAAGATTACCTTAGCTCCCTTAAGCTCTGCTAGAAAATTTTCTATGTCAGCTTTTCTTTCTTCATATATCCTATATATTTCTAGCCAAGTGTCTGCTTGGGCGAAAATCTCTGTATAGGTGTTTTTAAAATCTCTTTCTTCTAACTTTGTTTTATCAAGTAACATCTTCATTCTCCTTTAGTGAAAGCATTGATATTAAATAATAATCTAAATTTCATTTTGATAATCCTAATCAATTTAAATCAATATAATCGTTTCTCAGTTTTTGTATCAAATAGCAACAAATCATCAACATCAAAGTAGATATTTATTGGTGTTCTTTGTTCAAATTGATTCTTATCAAAATCTTTAATAATTATCTCGCTTTTATCAATTTTTGCATAAACTAAAGTTTCGCTTCCCAAATTCTCCGTTATTTCTACCTCTGCTTGTATTACAGAATTTGTTTTATTTTTTTTCTCTAAAAATAAATTCTCAGACCTAATAGCTATGTAAACTTCACTTAAACTATTAGATTCAATTATTTCTTCAATCCTTTTATTTACTTTTACCCTAGAATCCTTAAACTCTAGATAAGTAATATTATCTTCTTGTACTACCTTTGCCATAATAACATTTATCTTTGGAGTTCCAATGAAACCGGCAACGAAAAGATTAATTGGATTTTCATATAAATTAGAAGGTGTATCGATTTGTTGAATAATCCCATCTTTCATAACCACTATCCTATCTCCTAAAGTCATAGCCTCGGTTTGATCATGGGTTACATATACAAAAGTTGTTTCAAGTTGCTTATGAATTTTGTTAATCTCAGTTCTCATATGCGACCTTAGTTTGGCATCAAGATTGGATAAAGGCTCATCCATAAGGAAAGCTTTTGGACTCCTTACAATAGCTCTACCTAAAGCAACCCTCTGATTCTGTCCACCTGATAATTGTCCTGGTTTTCTATCTAGATATTCCTCAATCTGTAATAGCTCAGCAGCAGCTAATATTTTTTTATCTCTTTCTTCTTTGGGAATCTTCTGATTTTTAAGTGCGTACTCCATATTTTTATAAACAGTCATATGAGGATATAGAGCATAATTTTGAAAAACCATGGCTATATCTCTTTTTGCCGGATCAACATCATTTATTACTTTGCCATCTATACTAAGCTTTCCATCACTTATGTCTTCTAGACCAGCCAACATCCTTAAAGTTGTTGATTTTCCACAACCTGAAGGTCCTACGAAAACAATAAATTCACCATTACGTATGTCTAAATTAAAATCTTTTACCGCATGGAATCCATTATCATATATTTTATTTACATTTTCAAAAACTATATTACTCATTCAGACCTCTAATATAATCTTCTATATTTATTTTCTTACCTTCTTTTCTAGAAACTTCTGATGCAAAACACATCATATGACTCATAACCGATTCATCTGCACCTGTTTTAACTTTATCACTATCACCTCTGATAGCTTTTACGAATGCATCTATTATTCCATAATCTGCACCGCCATGACCAGAAGCATTTGTAATCACATCATATGTAGTAGTTCTATATTCTTTAAATCTTTGGACAGTAATTTTCTGAGTATGATCATCAGCAATTAATTCGCCTTCAGTTCCTTGAATTTTTATGTTTCTGTGTACATTGTTTGAAAATGCAGTCAAATTAAACACAGCTTCAATATCATTATCAAATTCTATCGCTATAGCTTGATGATCACAAACGTTGTTATCACATTTATACACACAACGACCATAAGGTCCTTCTCTTAAAGCTTTCTCTAAGCCAGAATCTGTCATAGATACATCTACTACATTTCTCCAGCCAGCCCCAGGATATCCTGTGTAAAAATCTTTCACAGAGAAAATGCAAGTATCTTGATACTTACAATCTAAACACCTATCTGCAGCTCCTGTCGGTTGGTTCTCTTCTTTGAAATATGAAAGTTTTCCAAAAGATGATATAGTAAGAGGATTTGCTTCGGTTAGGTATAATAGTATATCCATATCATGACAAGATTTTTGAAGAATTAATGGTGAAGAAAGTTCTTCATTCCTCCAATTACCTCTAATAAATGAATGGGCGAAGTGAAAATATCCTATATTTTCATTGTGATTGATTGACATGACTTTTCCGATTGCACCGCTTTCTAAAATTTCTTTTATCTTGACAAAAAATGGTGAATATCTCAATACATGGCAAATCATAAATACCCTGCCAGCTTCTTTTGCTTTTTTTGCTATTTTAGCTACCTCATCTGGTATTGGACTTATAGGTTTTTCCAATAAAATATCAAGATTGTAGTCTAAAGCTTTCATACAAATATCATAATGATCTCTATCTGGTGTAGCTATTATTAAAGTATCTACAAATTTATCTTCATCCATCTTTTCAAAAAAGTCATCAGAATTATCAAAAATATATTCATTATTGATTCCAAATTCATCTTGACTTGATTTTAGTCGTTCTAAATCAGTATCTACAAATGATACTATCTCCACATCTTCATAATTTCTAAGTAGCCTCGCATATGCGTTTCTTCCTCTATGACCTGCTCCTATTACCCCTATTTTCATATCTTTTTTATCCTTTCATTCCACTTGAAGCTAAACTCTCAATAAATTGTTTTTGGAATATTGCAAATAGCAATATCATAGGCCAAATAGCTATAAGCGCACTCGCCATATAAACAGGGTAATTTACTGCATAATGACCAGTAGCTGAGAGGTTAGCTAAACCTACTGATAACGTCATTTTTTCTGGTAAAGTGTTCACTATTAGTGGCCACATTAAGTTATTCCAGGTAAATAATAAACAAGTTATTACAAGTGTCACTATTCCTGGTTTTACAATTGGCAAACAAATGTCTTTAAATATTTTGAATTGCCCAGATCCATCAATTCGTGCAGCTTCTTCCAATTCTTTTGGAATTTGACTAAAAAACTGTCTCATTAAAAATGTACCAAAGGCAGAAAACATTGATGGTAATATTAAAGCTGTTATTGTGTTCAATAAGCCTAACTTATTAATAATCTGAAACTGTGGCACCAAAAATATTTGAGTAGGTACCATTAATACTGACATTATTAATACAAATATCGCATTCTTGAATGGAAATTCTATTCTTGCGAAAGAGTATCCGGCCATTGTACACATTGTTACCTGTCCAATAGTAGTTACTACCGCATAAATAACAGTGTTTTTAAACAATGTAGGAAAATTTATTGTATTTAAGGCCTCCTTAAAGTTTGACCACTGTGGACTTGCCGGGAAAATTTTAGGAGGAATTGCCATAGACTCACTTAAAGTTTTAAGAGCCGTTAGAATCATCCATAAAAATGGGAATACAGTAAATATAACACCTAATATTAACAAGAAGTGTAAAATGATTTTCTTATAACCTTTAATTTGCAATACTATTCACCCACTTTCTCTGTATTTTCAATTGTAAAAATGTAAAAGTAATAATAATTAAAAAAAGTACTGTAGCTACTGCCGCTCCATATCCCTTTCTTCCAAAATCAATTGCGGACTGATAGAAAAGATAAACTATTGTCTGCGTACTTTTTAAAGCTGGAGATCCTTTTGATATCATCATAAATACAATATCAAACACTTGTAACGACCCAATCAATGATGTGGTTAATACAAACACTAAAGTAGGTGCTATGAGAGGAATAGTTATTGTGAAAAATTGTTTTATTTCGCCCGCACCATCTAAAGTTGCCGCTTCATAATATTGCTTTGGTATAGATTGCATTCCTGCAAGAAAATATACAATATTCATTCCAAGTCCCATCCATACACCAACAATAATAATACACCACATAGCTGTGTCATTATCAGCTATCCACGCCCTTGGTTCTCCTCCAAAAATCATAGCCAATTGATTTAGTAATCCATATTGTCCGTTATATATCCACTTCCAAATCATAGCAACTGCAGCTGGCATGGTAACCGCTGGCAAGAAATAAAGTGTTCTATATATTCCTACACCCTTTATATTTTTATTTAATAAATTCGCTATACTCATTGATATAATTACAGTAAGTGGAACTGTAAAAATAGTATATTTAATAGTATTTTTAAGCGCAGCATAGAAATTTGGATCTTTGAATAACTCTTTATAATTATCAAATCCTATAGGATGCCAAACACCAAAGGAATTTAAATCTGTAAAGGAATAGAATATATTTTGAAAAAATGGAATTATAAAAAATACTAGCAAACCTAGTAATACAGGGAGTATCATAAGATATCCCCGCATCACTTTCTGTGCATTATATTTCTTTTTGCCAGGTTTTTTAGTCATATAACATCACTTTCTTTTTATTTTTGTTCTTTTGCTAAAGCTTCATTCATCTTATCCGCTAAATCTTTAAGTACTTCTCTCACTGGTCTTTCATATGAGTACATTTCATTTATAGCATTGCTTTCTAGTTCGTTCCAAACAGGTGTATTACTACTTACAGGATAAGGAACTGAATACTCAACCATTTGGGTAAATGCTTTTAGATTCTTATCAGGATAAGATTTTTCCCAAGTTTCAAGAACATTGTTATTTGCTGGTATTACTGTTGCTTTTTCAGCCCATATCTCATTAGCTTCTTTAGAACCTAGGAAAGCAAGAAAATCTATAGCTTGTTCTTTATTTTTAGAACCTTTAGCTAAACAATAAGATAAGCCATGAATTGTAGCTGCTCTTTCCTTAATTAGAGGCATTACTTCAACGTCAACTTTATCGGTTATATTTTCATCACCGAAAAATTCAGGCACTCTCCAGCTTCCAGCATATATCATTGCAATTTTACCAGCTTTGAAAAGATCTTTATCAGGAGTATCTGTTAGAGTTTGTAAATCAGGAGAATATCCTTTTTTACCTAATTCTATCCATCTTTCAACTCCGCTAGCAGCTTCTTCTGTATCATATCCTGATTTTGTTTTATCCTCATTGATTATAAATCCGCCTGACTGAGGAATTGTATCATATATTCCTTCTTGACATGTTGGCTTAAATGATGTGCCCCAAATTCCCGCTTCTTTATCAGTTAACTTTTCAGCTGCTGATGCAAAATCATCCCATGTCCATTCTGGTGTAGGATAATCCACACCTGCTTTATCAAATAATTCTTTATTATAGAATAAGCCTGTTAGATCCCAGTCTTTTGGTATACCGTAAAGTTTTCCTTCATAGGAATATAGGTCAATTAAACCTTGAGGATAATCGTCTTTATTTATCTTCATCTTATCTATATGATCATCTAGAGGTTCAAGAACTCCATTAGTAACAAACTTCATAAAATTTGGTCCGTTCATTGTAAATAGATCTGGCATTACGTCACCTTGAGCTTGAGTTTCTAGCTTTTGGAAGTGATCTTTAAATGTAGTTTCTTCAATTTGGATATCTACACCCGGATTTTTTTCTTCATATTTCTTTTCTATTTCTTTCATGATTGCTATCTGATCAGGATTCCACATGGCAATTCTGACAACGTTTCCATCGTTAGCATCTTTAGATGCTCCATCATTTGATTTAGATCCTCCACAACCTGTTGCTACTATACCAACCGCTAAAATTAAACTGATTTTTTTTAGTAAATTCATGCTATCCTCCATTATTTTTTAAGCAACGGCTAACAATTAGGATTTATTACTCTCTATTTATATTATGAAAAATATAATTATAAAATACTAAACATCTTTATAGCATCGATATATTTTATAATTAGCTTTAGATTTATAGATTATAAAATTTTTCTTATAGCTTAAAATCTTAACATAAATTTTTAACTATAACTTATTGTTACATTTTTTATAAATCTATTAATCAGTTGTAATTTCTACCATATTTATCCAAAGCTATTTTTAATACACATCATTTTATTATTTAGTATTCATACTAGACTTAATGACTGACTAATTGAAACATTAATATCAATTACAGTTATACAATGATTATTCACAATATATTTATTTCACTTATATATTTTATATCATTCTCTAAAATAGATGACTTTCTAACCTACACAATAAACAAAATCCTGATCAACAGCAAATATACCTAATATTCCAACTTTTATTGTCTTGCATCATATTTTTTATAAAATTAGAAATCACTTCATTAAGATACTGTTCAAATCCTATCCTTTCATTTATTTAAGTATAAGGTTTTCCTGTTCTATGTATATATTTAGATATCACTCTTTAATAATACTAGTTTATAGCACCTCCTTAATGTAATTTAGTTAAATCTCTTCCTTAAAGACTAGTATGTAAACGATTTTAAATCCTAATGGTAATTACCATCCACCAATTAAATGATATAGCATTTATTCAATTTTGTCAAGTAATTTAATTAATGTTTAAAAAAAGCAGAAATTTTATAACGAAAAATCACATCTAAAAACCTATCTCGTATATTGATACATTTCTATTTATTAAATTAAAAATATCAAAATAAGCATAAAAAAAGACTTCCCTAAAAAGAGAAATCTAAGTGGCTGGGATAATAGGACTCGAACCTATGCTCGTAAGACGCAGAAGTCCTCTATGAGGCGTACGGGCTTCTCGCTTCGCTCGACCATTCCATGGAGGGTCCTCCTCGAGCCGGACTGGTTTGCTATGCCTTACCAACTTGCTACCATAAAAGCCCTTGAGTTGGGGCGCTCTAGGCCGCTATGGCAAAACTTATCCCGAGAATTAGGTGCGGGAGCACCGATAAGCTTCGAAGAAGCGAATTCTCGTTTCCATTAAATTTTGGCTGGAATGACAGGACTCGAACCTGTGCTCTCCAGAGTCAGAATCTGGTGCCTTACCAACTTGGCTACATTCCAAAAATATTTACTATTATAAATTACCTCTTTCAAAGATTTTGTCAACGCCAAATACCAGTTAATATGTGTCTATTTTTGCTTGCCAGTGATGCAAAGATTCATTTCGTATCCCGCTCTTATTGATGTATTGATGGACTTGGTATGGGAAAATTGTGTTGCAGTGATTGGGCTTATATCTTCATATTCTTGTTTTATTATTAAGGATAGGCTCCTTAAGATGGATGCACCTAGACCTTGGTATTTAGGTTCTTTAGAAAATTTCTCCAGACCTATATCCCAAAGGTATTTTCCAGCAACTGAGGCTCCTGCTAGGGCTATGATGTCTTTGCCATCATAAAAACTAAGACCTAGTCTATCATCTTCATCAAAAGCAAAGGCCATTTTTGTCTTTCCTTTAAAATCCTTGATTTTATCCCTTTCTATCCTTGTGAATTCGAAGTCTTTAACCTCTACATATCTATCAGAAAAAGTCATCAGAGGGAAAAAATTGTCTATTTCTATTCCAAATTCTCTCAAAATTTTATCCAAAACCCTAATATTGTCTGCTTCGGCAAACCAAGCTCCTGAATATTCTTTGAATTTTTCTTTAAGTTTATTTATTAAATCAGGATTTTCTGATCTCATGAAGACCTTTCCTCCTGTACATATCGCAGCAAAGGGAGCCTTGTTATAGAAAAGAAAACTTTCATCTGCCTTGTTTGCCATGAAAACATTATTTTTATCCTTAAATCCCTCAGGACTTATTGAAAAATCATTCAGTATTTGCTTCTTAAAATTAATATCCATTTGCTAAACTCCAGTATTTTCTTTAGCTAAAATTATACTTTAAAATACGATTTTTTTCTAAATCTGCTATCTAAAAAGCACTTAGCATATATATCCTAAGTGCTTTCTAGGGCTTTTTGGGCAGCCTTTTCTGCTTCTTCTTTGCTTTCATAGCCATCTTGGGCTTTTTCTAGATTTTCCTTTTTCTCCTCTGGGTCTATCTCTTTCTTTTCTATTTTAGGCTTTGTTTCCTTTTCTTCTTTATTTTTAGGACTTTCTTCAATTTTTTCGTCTGATTTTTCTTCTTCAGCTTCTTCTTTTTTCATTTCTGGTAGCTTGCCATTTTTATAGACTATTTTTCCGTCTATTTCTTCAAAGTCACTTATATGGAAGACTAAGTCTTCTGTTCCGTATACATAGAAGTTTAGTTCTATATTATTTACAGAAGCTTCTGGGTATGCTTTTTCTAAGAATTGTTTTATATTATATCTTAGGATTTCTGATTTTTCATCATCATAGTCTTTGCCTATTTGTACGTCTGGATTTTCCATCTTATATTTTAGGGTTGCTACTATGTCTTTGGCTGTGAAATCGCCTAATTCTCCAGCTTTTTCCATTTTTACTAGGTCTTTTATGCTTAGGTAATGATAATGATCTCCGTGAAGCCAGTAGAATACATCTCCACCCTTGTATTGGCCACCTGGTCCAAATGCCGCCTTGCCATCGCTTATTTGTCCGTAGCTTTCCATTAGTTTAAACCTATCGTCAAATACTCTTTCTATACCTGCTACTTTTTTACCTTTGATGCTGTCATAGCTAAATAGGTCTCCATCATTTACTTCTACATGGGAATAGTCTTTTGAATCATTGATATATTCAGCATCTGGATAATGACTCTTAGGATTTTCTGTTACTACTCCTACTTCTTGATCCCCTTTGTAGAGGTGCCAATGATCACCATGGTCGATTATTTTTGTGATGCCTTCTGGCCAGTTAAATTCTTTTTTGTCGTCATTTTGATCATTGTGGCTACCTTCATATTGACCGAAGTTTGCCTTTGGGTAGATATCTTGTGGATTCTCATAGGTTACACCTTCTCTTCCCTTTGAATCGTAGATGTGGTAATGGTCACCGTGTTTTAGGATTTTGACTATATCGTAGCGGTCAACTTTTTCCTTGCCTAGGATATTGGTTATTTTTAGACTTTCTATCCTTGATTTTTCATCATTTCTTGGATTTTCTGGTCTATCTTGACTTTCCTCTTCTTTAGGATTTTCTTTTTTATCTTCGCTTGGCTTTTTATCTTTTTCTTTATTATCCTTTTTATCTCCATGGCTTCCTTCATAGGTGCCTATTGGAATATCTGGATAAAGGCTTGATGGGTCAGAGTAGCTTATATATTCATCTCCATCAGCTGTATAGATATGATAGTGGTCGCCGTGCTTTAAGATTTTTACTACGTTGTGAGTTTTTTTCTCATCTTCTACCTTTATTAACTTATCATCTTTTTGTAGTTTTTCAGGTCTTTTTTCTTCCTTTTTATCTTTATTTTTAGCTTGCTTTTCCTTCTCTTCTTTGAGAATTTTAGCAATCATTTCCTTTCTATCGCCGTGGCTTCCTTCATAAATTCCGTAGGAGGCGTTTGGATATAGGCTTCTTGGGTCTTCGTAAGTTACAAATTCGTTGCCCTTTGATGTGTAGATATGATAATGGTCGCCGTGCTTTAGAATTTTGATGACTCTTTCATCATCTTTTTCTAATTTTTCTTTTACTTTTTTATTTTCGGCTACTTTTTCTGACTTTGTTTTATTTGCATTATGTGATCCATGACTGCCTACATAGGTTCCTATTTTTATATTAGGAAAAAGAGCTGATGGGTTTTCGTAGGTTAGGTATTCTGTCCCATCTGCTAAGTAGACGTGGTAGTGATCACCGTGTTTTTTTATTGCTACTACATTTTTATTTTTCAGCTGATTTTTGCCTACCACGCTTACCATTTCAAATTTACCTGTATCTTGAATCTGACTTGGGTCGGTGTAGGTTATCTTTTCCCTACCATCTTTGGTGAAAACATGCCAATGGTCGCCATGTTTTACGACCTTTACTATGTCTTCTTTTTTGATTTCAGCATCTACTAAAACTTCTGTTGTTTTGTCCTTTTTGATGGTAGATTTTTTGGCAATGTAGCTTGTTTTCTGACCTGTTTTTATTGCTTTGTTAACAGATGTTTTTGCTTCTTTATTATTAAATAGGGAGCAGGCACTGAGGCTTGTCGCAAATAGGCAAGTAAGTAGGACTGCTCTTCCTAGATTTTTCTTATTTTTCATTGTTTCTCCTTTATTTTTTCTTTATAAAAAGGCTTATAATTAGCCATACTACAGATATCAATACTATTACAGACCCTGGTTTTAAGTCTAGATAATAGGATATTATTAGACCTAAAAATACAAAAATAATGGAAAATCCTATTGATAGTAACAAGGTCGCCTTGTAGGTCTTGGTATATTGCATTGCACTAATACTTGGTATGACTAAGATTGATGATACTATCAAGGACCCTATTGTCTTAGCTGATATTGATACTGCTATGGCTGTTAAAAAGGTTATAAATATATTTACTAGCTTGACATTAATTCCCATAATTTTGGCCGCCTGGGGGTCAAAAATCGTAAGATAAAGGCTTTTGTACAAGCTTATATAGGCCAAAATTACAAAAATAGCCACTCCTATCACTAAATAAAATTCCTGATCTGAAATAGTCACTATGGATCCAAATAGGTAGGATGAGATGGCATTGGTATTTTTGACCATGGATGAAAATATTCCCGCAAGGCCTATTGATGCCGCAAGGATAATCACCGTTGATATTTCTTGGTAGGCCTTTAATTTATTTCTAATAAGTTCTATGGATAGGCCTGCCACAAGACAAGCAATTATTGCCGCAAGGATTGGACTAAAGCCAAAGGCAAGGCCAATGGTAAGGCCTGCTAGAGATGAGTGGGATAAGGTATCTCCAATCATCGATAGCCTCTTAAGTAGGACCAATTGACCCATGCAAGGCAAAATCAAGGCCAAGAGTCCGCCGACCATGAAGGCCCTTTGCATAAATTCATATTCTAATATATCTGGCATATTTCCTCACAAACTAAGCTCATCTTTGCTTATTCTCTCGATTTTCCCCTTCTTAATCCTAAGAGCATAATCTACATAGGCCCCTGCCATATCTAGCTGGTGGGTGATGATCAAAATGGTCTTGCCACTTTCCTTAAGACTTATGAGGTCCTTAAAGAACTCATTGGCAAAGTCTTCATCAATGCCCGTTGTAGGCTCATCTAAGAGGATTAGGCTTGCATCCTTTATCAGGGCAAGGCTTATAGCAAATCTTTGAATTTGACCACCGGAAAGGTCACTTAGGGCCTTCTTCCTATGGTCCCAAAGGCCTAACTTTTCCATCAATTCCTTGGGATCAACTTTCTTTTTTAGGTAGGAAATGTGGATTTTTATCGCTTCTTCGATAGTTGTTGGAAAATTCCTGTAAGAAGCTACAGCATTTTGAGAAATATAAGCTAAGTCCCTGTAGTGGTCATCCTTTCTTATATCATCGGAAAATATTTCTATATGGCCTTCCTTAGCCTTTAACTCTCCCATAATTAGCTTTAAGAGAGTCGATTTTCCTACACCATTTGCTCCGACAAGGGCTAAAAAATCTCCCACTTTGACTTCAAAATTGATATCATCTAGGATTAGGTCCCTATCATAAGCAAAGCTAAGATTTTCGGCCTTTAAAATTGTCCTATTCATTGAAAGATTCTACCAAGGCCTTAAGATTTTCTTCCATAAGGCCCACATAGCCCTTTGATACCATATCATCGTCAAGATTTTCCATGGTGTAGAGGGTAGACGTCTTTGTGCCTGTATTCTTTGCTAAAGTTTCTGCAACCTTTGGTGTAGCCTTGCCCTCAAAAAAGATTGTCTTGATATTTTTTTCCTTCACAAAATCAGCAATGGTCTTAAGGTCTTTGGCTGATGGCTCTTCTTCTGGAGAAATCCCAGTGACAGCCACTTGTTTAAGGCCATAATCATCAGCTAGATAGTTGAAAGCTGCATGAGAGACTACAAAATATTTATCTTTAGATTTAACCTTAGAAAGCTCATCTTCAAATTTCTTATCAAGTTCATCAAACTTGGCAAGGGCCTTATCCAGATTCTCCTTATAATAGGCTTCATTATCAGGATCCATTGCTGACAACTTCCTATAAATATTATCTACCATTACCTTGGCATTTTTAATAGAAAGCCAGGTGTGAGGATTAATAGAAGTCATATCGGAGCCTTCCTTAGATGAATCAAGCAAGTTAAGACCTGCAGAAAGGTCCAAAAACTTGTCATCATCCTTAATATTTGCCTTCAAATCATCAATAAAAGATTCCATTCCGGCACCATTGAAGGCTATAAGGTCAGCTCCATCAAGGTCTTTCATAGCTTGGCTAGTGAGCTCAAAAGAATGAGGCTCCTCATTAGTCTGAATAATAGTTTTTACCTCAAACTTATCTCCAGCTATCATCTTTACAAATTCAGCAACAGGGAAAAAGCTAGCATAAATAGTCTTTTTTCCTTCAGCACTTTTCTCTTCAGTAGCTGTATTTTCAATATTTTTCTCTTCCTTGCCGCAAGAAGTCATACAAACTAGGGCAAGAAGAAATATAACAAATAAATTTTTAAAATTCTTTTTCATATATCCTCCTATATGCAAGTGGTTTGCGATAGTAATTATCATACACCTACTGCAAATCATTTGCAATAGTAATGAGGATTTTTTCATCCAGTTTAGAACATAAAAATAATCCACAACAAAAAAGAAGTCATTTAAAACGACCTCTTCATTTTTGAAAAATAAGTTTTTTTTGGGGGATGTTTTATTCTAATCAGCTTCTAACTCTAACACCCCATCTCGTGCAGATTCTTGGCCCACATACTCAATCCTCGTTGTAAGCTTATCCTTAGCCTTGCTAACTTTAAAAGACTCGTCAGTTTCTTTTATTAGATAAGCTCCCGGTTCAAGTTTTTTAATCTTAATTATATCCTTAATTTTATCCTTGTTTTTTTCAAACATTTCATCACCAATTTCATCATATTCCCTGCCACCAAGATATAATTTGGACTTTTCAGAATATTTTGCAACTTTACCCATTTTTTTATTTATCTGATCTATCGTCATCTTGTCACAATCCTTGGCAAGACGCATGGTATCCCAAGGTCCCATATTTTTATCATCAATTTTCCAATAGGCAAGCTGTCTATTGCTAGCAGTATTAGTTAGATTATTTCTACCTAATACTAAATCAAGCTCATATCCTCTAGAATGTCCAAAAGATTTCAGGCTCAAGAAAATTACAGCTCCTAAAAGAAGTAGACAGAAAAATATAATTTGTAATTTGTTAATAGTTTTATTCATAAATCCTCCTACTAATCTAGTCTAACACAAGAAGTATAAAATTTTGATAAATAAAAATATTAAAAGTCTACTCATCCAATATAAGATGTTCATAATGATTTAAAAAATGTACTTATCCTTAAAACTATAATAAACGAAAAAATTTAAGTTTAAATAAAAATAGACACAAAAAAATCGACCTTGAAATTTCTTTACACTCCAAAGTCGATTATTTAACTCCTCCAGTACAGGATTCTGATTTAGGTTCAATCACTCTTTATCATCCTTCCTATAATTCTTGATTTAACGAAATTTACTTGTACCATGTCTTCTAATATTCTACTAACAAACAACAATTGATTTACATTTTTATCTAATCCTATCTATATAAAATAGAAAAATGTCAGATGGCTCTACTTTTACACTTATCTTCCACCACTTTTTCTATGAAATCTTACTCAACATACTCTTCTTTACTCATATATCACTACTGTAAGGGCACATATTTAAAACTTCTCTATTAGTAAGTCTCAGATCAAAATATTATAAATCATCCTATTCAATTTTTTTAAACTACCTGTACCGGAGGAGCCAGGATAGTTTATCTATCTTGTTATTAATAATATACCCCGGCTTTTTATTTCTAAACATAAATTTTAAAAAAATCATTGAGAAAAATTGACTTTTTTGGAATATAAAGCTAAAAAAGCAATGTTATATTACGAATTTTATCAATATAGGTAGATTTAATTATATAAAGGACATGTAAATTTAAGTTTTATAACCCATGTGACTAGCTTCTACTATCATAGTTTGAGGATTATTTTAATTTGATATTTATATATTTTTTGTACAAAAAAAGACTCATTTCTGAGTGTCCTCCAGGAGCCGGACGGGGTCTCTAAAAGGCGACGGACTAGATTTCTCGTTTCGCTCGACCATTTTGCCTCTGCACCAGTCCTACCTACCATCCCCCATTCAGGGTATGGGGTTAGGGCTTCGCATGGAGGGTCCTCTTCTACGCATCAAGCCTACCAACCATTTGCTTCACAAATGGGGTTAGGCATAGACACGAGCCGGACAGGCTTGTCTCCATGAGCCGACGGGCTTGTTTTTTGTTTGGCGACTTTCTGTCCATAATCCAGATGACCAGACTCTACTATCATAGTTTAAGGATTATTATAAGCACTAAAAAAGACCTACAATTGTAGATCTTTGTTAGTTTGGCGACTTCCTACTCTACCACCCAGTTGCCCAGGCAGTACCATCGGCGTTATGAGGCTTAACTTCTGTGTTCGGTATGGGAACAGGTGTATCTCTCATGCAATCATCACCATATTTTTTGAACCTTTTAAATAGCATCCACTTTTTTGTGGACCCCACCTTAGTGGGAAACAATATTTCCAGTCAAGATATAAAGTATTAGTATCCATTAGCTTAATACATTACTGCACTTACACCTTGGACCTATCAAACGT
>NZ_JAMXSM010000036.1:0-14412 GCF_026131665.1 Anaerococcus sp. NML200574
TTTCTTTTGCTGGAATTGTTCCAATTTCTTTGCCATCTTTATCTGTTACAGTTACTGTTCCGTCATTGCCTACAGTTACTTTTGCATCTGCTGGTAAGTCTGGATTTGCTTTCTTAACTGCTTCTTCAACAGCTTTCTTTTCTTCGTCTGTTAACTTAGATGGGTCTTTTACTTCAGTCTTTTCTGGAGCAATTAGTGAATCATCTTTTTCGATTGTATCTTCAGGTCCTAATTTAGCTGTCTTTGTAGTTTCGCCTTCTTTTACAGTTACTGTTACGTTACCCTTGTCATCAACTGTGATTTGGTCATCTGTTAAGCTTGGGTTAACAGCTTTTACAGCGTCTTTTACTGCTTTTTGTTCTTCAGGTGTAAGATTTTCTAAGTTTCTAACCTTAACTTTGCTTGGTTTGTTTAATGTTAATTTTGTAGCGTCATCTACTACTGTATCATTTTGAGATAGGGCTCCAGTTTTACCTCCGTCAGTAACTATTACAGAACCATCATCAGCAACATTGATTTTTGCAGTATCAGGTAGATCTGGATTTGCTTTTTTAACAGCTTCCTTAACTTTTTCTTTTTCTGCTTCTGTTAATTCATTAATGTTTTGTACTGGTGTTTTTTCTGGTGCCTTTAATGCGATTTTATTGTCGCTAGCTTCGTCTTTTTTAACCGTTTTAGCTGGTGCGATAGTTTTATCCCCAGCTGTTCCCATAGGTACTGTTACTGTACCATCATCTGCAACTTTGATTTCTTCGTCTTTGAAGTCTAAGTCTGGGTTAGCTGCTTTAACTGCGTCTCTTACTTTAGTTTTTTCATAATCAGTAAGGTTATTAAGATCTGATACTGGTGTTATTTTTGGATCGTTTAATGTTTTACCAGCTCTGTCAAATGGCTTAACTGTGTCTTTTCCTTCTAATGTTCCAGTCTTCTTACCATCCGCAGTTGTTACTGTTACATTACCCTTACTATCTACTTCAATCTTATCATCATCAGCAAGATTATTCTTAGCTTTGACTGCTGCAGCTACCTTATCTCTTTCTTCTTTTGTTAAGTTAGTTACATCTTTTACTTCAGTCTTTTCTGGAGCTTCAAGCTTAAGAATACTATCCTTTTGGACAACTGTCTTGTCAGCTGGGATTTCTCCTGTCTTACCATTTTGATTGATAGTTACTTTACCATCGTCTCCTACGGTAATTTCATCGTCTTTTAAGTTTCTATCCTTGTTAGCTTCTTTAACAGCATCTTTAACAGCTTGTTTTTCTGGATCAGTTAATTTTGTTTTATCTTCAACCTTAACCGGTTCTTTTGGTGGGTTGAGTGCAATAGTAACTTCTTCTTGTGTAACTGTCTTATCTGGTGTTATTGTTCCAGTCTTACCATCTTTTGTAACTGTGACTGTACCATCATCAGCAACTACAACATCTGCTGGTGTTAAGTTTAAGTCTGGGTTTGCTTTAATAACAGCTGCTTCAACTTTTTCTTGTTCTGGTTCTGTTAATGATGTTTTATCTTTTACTACAGTCTTTTCTGGATCCTTTAAATCTAAAGGTGTCTTATCTGTTTGTTCCCAAACTGCATAATAAGTTTTTGGTGATTTGATATTACTAAAATCTGGATTACTTGATGCTGTGGCACCTTTTGTTTCTGCCCAACCCTTGAAAGTATATCCATCTCTTGTTGGGTCTGGTGTAGGTGATGTTACGCTGCCATTATCATCAACTTTAACATTAGTTGTATCCTTGCTGTCAGCAAATTTACCACCGTCTGCATCAAAGTTAACTGTTAATTCATCTGAATAGACAGCGTAAACTACCAAGTGTTTTGTTATTGGTGTTTCATTAGTAAAGATTTGATCTTTTGGAAGAGCATTAAATGCATCAGCTGTAACAACTGCCTTGCCGCCTAAAGCATCTTTACCTTCTGCAGTAACCCAACCTAAGAAGTTCTTTCCTGCAAGTGTTGGTGCTTCTGCGAATTTATCACCAGTACCTTCTTTAACATTGGCACCTTCAAAACCGTTTGCTTTGTAGCCTTCTTGGTCTAAGAAATTAACGTTGTCTGGTGCTATCTTAACAGCTTTCTTTGTGCCATCTTTCCATTGACCGTCTGTTGTATCAAATAACACCCTTGCCCTAACTCTTGATTCGTATAGGTCAGATGGGAGTGATGAGCCGTCTGATGCAGTGGATAAGATCTTCATATCCTTTAATAAAGTAAGAGGTTTTTCAGTCTTATCATCTGAATGATAAGGAAGCATCTTTGTTAAATCTACCCTATATTCATAAGCCTCGTATTCTTTTTCATCTCCTTCAAATTGAGCATCAAAGATATTAGCTTTTGGAATAAGGATTTTCTTCCTCAAATCTTCACCCTTGAGGTTACCCTTATCATCATATTCATTTGAATCAGCTTCTACTTTGGCATAAACTTTTTTGTCTTTTCCATCGTAAAGTAATCTTACCTTACCACCGTCATACTTTGTATAACCAACGATTTTTGTTGTATCAGTGTTAAACTTAGCATTATCAGCTGGCAATACTCTTGGGTCCTTATAGAAGTCTTCTGTTCCTTCTGCATAATCATTTGTAAATATCAAATGATATGGAGTGTAAAGTGACTTGTTAATAGAAAGGATGGATGATTTATCAGAGTGGTCAGTCCATGTAAGTTCCTTAACATTATCAGCTGATTTATCAAGAGGTCTATACTTAAACCAAGATGTTTGGTCTTCTAATTTATTACCATTTTCATCATAAGATTCTACATAAATATCTTCGCCTGGTTTTAATTTAGATGTATTGATATAGAAGTTACCACCAGTTGATACTGTTGCTGCGTTTGTTCCCCAATCCATAACTTTGTCTTTGTTATCATATTGCCATGTAACCTTTGGTTCGAACTTCTTTTCAGCTTTTGTTCCGTCCGCAAGTGTGTATTTTAAAATGTAGTAACCTTTTTTGCCTTCCTTATAAAGGTGCATATTGATATTTCTATCTTTTTGTAATGTTAGAGTTGCTCCACCTTTATTAAGTTCAGTACCGTTGTTAATTTCAAGGAAGTTTACAGGAGCATCATGGTCTTTTGCATATGGCATGAAAATTTTTATCTTATCTCCAGGCTTTATAGTAGCTCCTTCTCTAAGGTCAAACTTATAGATACCATCCGCATATCTTTCAATTTTTTCAATACCCTTATCACTTGTTACATAATAAGTGTAGTAACCTTGTTGTTTTCTGATAACTGCATCTTCATTACCAACTTGAAGCATGATTTGCTTATCTGCTGGGTCCTTAGTAGTATCGATGATAAAAGATTCGCCTTCATGAGCTACATAACCATCTTTGTATTCTTTTTCAAAGACAGCCCAGCCGTCTGTATTTGGATTAGTCCAGCCGGAGATCATTGAGTAGTTAAGTTTTCTTGATTTATTACCACCACTTAATTCATCTCTACCTGCAAAAGTATCTTCAAATTTGCCCTTATCTACAACATAGTCGATAGCTGTAATGTAGATACCTTTTAGCATAGTGTATTGGTCGTGTTGTGGTATCTCAACCTTCTTAATTCCTTCTTTTTGGAAGTCGTGAGGAGCAATAACTAGGTAAGCAAGTTTACCATCAGCGGATTTATTAAAGTCTGTTAGTTTAATACCAAAATTGTGTGAAAATTTTGATTTAAGTCTTGTATCTTCAAGAACATTTACATAGGCTACATTGCCCTTGTCATCAGGCTTCAAGTAGTTAAGAAGGTTAGCATCAAAGGCTTGGGTAAAGGCGATTGGTTGTCCACCAGTTGTAGGTGAAGCAGCGTTTCCATCTCTTTGACCCGTGTATTGGGTTCTTATTATACCAAGATTTTTTTCATCCTTATATTGTTCTGGGTTAGCAATAAATTCGGACATAACGAATTCTTGATTTGTTGCGTTATTTCCATCTGATTGGTATCCACCCTTGATAAATAGTCTATTTACCTTATCTTCAAGAGAAACTGATGTTGTCTTGGTATAAGTTGAATAGTCCATGGATGTTCCCTTTGGAGCATAGGCATAGATTCTTTCTCCTTTAGTATCGGAAAGTCTCATTTGAACGATATAGTTCTTCTCACCTAAGTCTTTAATTGTGACACCTTCTTTTAAAACAATGTTAATAGGAAGGTTCTTTCTTTGGTTTGTTAAGTCCCCTCTCAATACACCTAGGTCAACAATTCTTTCCTTACGGTCATTAAAAGGTTCTAGATTGCCCCTTTTAGCTTCGTTACCTGGAACGCTTACACCAACTATATAAGATTTGTCGTAGTCTATATATTGGTCAAGCTCTCCGAAATTAAATATGCCTCTGTACCAAACAGCTGTTGCTGCTTGACCTTTTTCCTTGTAAACCATTCTAAGAACAGTTCTGCCATTGGCATCAACAAAGTTACCATCGTAGTCAATGTCGTTCATTTCAACTGGGTCTGATGTAGTAACCCTTACAAGTCTTTGCTTGTCTCCAACCTTCCAACGAGATTTATCTTTGATTTGATTTTCCCAGTTTGCCTTACTGTAATAAGTCGCAGATGAGAGTGCGTCAGGCTTTTCTGTAGAATCAGAAGCCTTTAATTGGTTATTTACTTTTTTTCCGCTAACTTCAAGCTCAGATTCATTATTATCTGTTTTTTTATCTTCAGTAAGATCGGATTTACCTTCTGCTTGGCCTTCTTTTTTCTCAGCTTCACTGTCCTTAGCACCTGTTTTTGCTTCAGCTTTTGCAGCTTCAACTACTTCATCTACTGCTTTTATGCTTTTAGCTTCTTCTACATCTTTTTTGTATTCATCAAGTGATTTAGAAGGTTTTACATCTTCGCCAAATGCTTCGAAAGCTTTTTCGATATCTTTAATAGCTTTTGCTTTGTAGGCTGCTAATTCATCTTCAGCTTTTGCTTTTTCATCAGCAGTCTCTTCGCCAGCAGGTTTTCCAGCAGGTTCACCATCAGGTTTTCCGTTAGAATTTTCTTCTTTTTTAGCTTCAGGTTTTCCTGCTACTGTTTCAGGTTGCGCTCCTTCTGTTTTAGCTGGTGCTTCAGTTGTTACTTCACCAGCCTCTACAAGTTGAGGGCTTACTACTATAGAGAACCCTAGCATGCATGATACTAAACCGATGGTTAGTTTTCTTGTAGCATACCTAGGTTTTCTATTAGCACCTTTTAGCTTTTTGAAATCAATAAGCTTTTGTAATTCTGCTTTTCTTTCTTTCATGAAATCTCCTTTTGAAATCCTTTTCTTTTTAACAACTAATATCTGCTTATAAAATCTTTAAACTACAACAAGTTGTAACTTAATCTGATTATAAAAAATAAAAGTGTCAAAAAGCTACTTATAATAATGCATAAATCATACATTATGCTTAAATACAATATACTATTTCTACCGTCTTATTCAAGCCATTTTGTCCGAGGATTTTTTATATAAAAAACAATATATAAGAAAGATTGTATAGTTGTGAATACTAGATACAGACATATTTTTGACTATATATTTTGCTTTACAAAATTTTAAGAATATTTCCTTTAAAATGGCATAATACTGTAGTTTGTGAATATGTATATTATTCGTAATATATGAATACTTATACTCGTTATTATTATTATAGATATATTCAATATAAATTAATATTTAAACATTTAGTTATTTGTATTTATAATTGATTATAAAACTAAATAAAATTATTTTAAACAAGGATTTAATAAAATATTTGAGTTAATCAATGTGATTTAGTTTCAAAAATAAGAGTAGATTGAGCCAATATCTCTATCTTAAAAAATATCATCTAATAACCGTATCACTTATCCCCACACAAAAAGCCAGCACTCAGCTGGCTCATTATAGATAAAAAAGTAGATGAATTTATGTTTTTCATCTACTTTTTCTACAATATGAACACCTACTTTAGTAGATGCTAATTGTCTTTGACTTTAATATATTTAGTAGCCCTTCCACTTCCTATTTGTTTGATTAGGCCTTTCTCTCTTAGATCTTTTAAGGCTCTTTCGATGGTTCTCTTTGATATATCTGGGCAAAGTGTGACTATATCAGATTTGGATAGGGATTCTAGGGAATTTTCAAACACTTTCATCACTCTTTGTGCAGATGTCAAAGATTTCTCTCCAATTAATTTAAATCTCTGATCACACTCGCTATATGCTTTATAGATTACTGATAAGCTATATTTTATAAATGGCAATTCATCATTTTCTCCTGAGTGCCAATTTTCACTTGAAGCTTGTAATTCTTCATAATACGAATCTTTTGTATCTTCTATTATCATTTCCAATGAAATATATTTTCCTACAAAAAAACCATTTTTGTAAAGAAGTAGCAGGGTTAAAAGCCTAGACATTCTTCCATTCCCATCTGCAAAAGGGTGAATGCACAAAAAATCATGGATCACAACTGGAATTAGCAAGAGTGGTGGTATCTTTAATCTTACAGCCTCATCATATGCGCTAATCATCTTATCAATATAAGATTCGGTTTCAAAAGCTGATATAGGCTTAAATCTTATTCTTTTCTCTCCAAATTCATTTGTTTCAACTATAGAGTTATCCATTATCTTAAATTTGCCCTTATGGCTGATCGAAGAATAAGCGTAGAGTCTATTGTGTAAGGTCAGAATATTATTTTTTGTAAATTCGATATTCTCATAGTTTTCATAAATAATATCTAACACTTCTCTATAACCATATATTTCTTCTTCATCTCTATTTCTCGGCCTACTTTTTTTATTCATCAATGATTCCAACCTAGTATCATTTGTAGATATTCCCTCAATCGCATTTGAAGATTTTGTCGATTGAATTTTAGCAACTTCTACCATTTTTTCAAGTACATCTGGAAAGTTTACCACATAGAGTTCTTGCTTTCCCTTATACTCATAAATCTTTGCAATCAAATCATACATATTTGCTGGTATATTTAAATTAAGTAAGTTTAAATAATTAAATTCTCTCATAAATCCCACCACCTTTCTCGCCATTATACCCCAATTGGCGTAGATAAATCAATATTGGCGAGATTAATCTCGCCATTTTTGTTTTTTTTGGCTATGATAAATTTATATTATAAATCCAGAAACCGAGTCCCCTCTCCCATTTCGAATGAAATGGGCAAGCCCGTCCGGCTCCTAGAGGACCTCATAGTTTTGTATGTCGTGGGTTCCGTGTTTACATCGGTAATTGGTTTATGCAGCCTTCGAATATAGTAACATGTCATTCTAGAGTTTGAGCTGGGATTTGAGTTTGCGTAATAGGTATCTCCGCTTCTGTCGATACAAGGGAAGGGGAGCTCGAGACAAGAGATGATGAAGGAAGCTTAAAAGCTTCCTTCCCTACCCTTGCTTCGAGCTTGTCGAGAAGTCTAAAGGAATTGTTAGTTGTTATTATTTAATATGCACGGAGCACAGGTTTATTTTCAAGAGCCTTCGAATATAGTGACATATCGTGCTTAGGCTTTCCTGGAATTGAAGCTTTTTGTAAAAAAGCTACCCTTGCCCTTGCTTCGGCCAACGAGCAAGCCCGTCCGGCTCTGAGAGGACAAGTCTATTAGAACTGGTTTGGTGTTATTATTTACTGTGCACGGAGCACAACCTTATTTTCAAAATCATTATGATTAAACACCTTAAATCAGGGCATATATATAGTAGGATGCAATAAAGGAGTTTTTATGGCTGGTTATTTTTATATTATGGCTTGTGAATCTAATACTACTATTTACAAAGGATCTACTGATGATATTATAAGAAGAGCTTACGAGCATAAGCATCACCTCATTCCAGGCAGTTTTTCTGATACATATGATACTACAAAATTAGTTTACTATGAATACTATGAAGATATAACAGATGCTCGTGGACGCGAAGCTCAAGTTGGTAAATGGAGTAGAGCTAAGAAAGATAAACTAATAAACAAAATGAATCCTGGTTGGGAAGATTTATATTGGGATTTAGTTTGAAATAAAAATAGTAGTTTTTGTAAAAGGGATATAATAGCCTTCGAATATAGTAACATATTGTGCTAGGATCTGTCTTGGAATTTGAGTTTTCGTAATGGGTATCTCCACTTCGGTCGATACAAGGGAAGGAACGGTCGATACAAGGGAAGGGGAGCTCGAGACAAGGGAAGGAACGGTCGATACAAGGGAAGGGGAGCTCGAGACAAGGGAAGGAACGTTCGAAACAAGCGAAAATGTAAATAACATCTCTAAAATCCGGTTAAATCCCACACTAAAAGCCAGCTTGCGGCTGGCTTTTTGCTTACTTTACTTTTATTTTACCTTGTATGAGGTTTTTTATCTTGCAGAAGGTCTGTAGGGTGTAAAAGGATTTATCTAGCTATTATCACTTAAATAAATCAGAGTGTGAACCTGTTCTTACTAGAGATAATATTAAGACCCCTTCTATTTTTTCATATATCAATAAAAAATCTGGCTCTATATGACATTCACGAGCACCCTTATAATTTCCAGCTAATGAATGGTCTCTATATTTTTCACTAAGAATTTCATCGTTTGCTATTTTCTCGATTATATCAAATAGATTGTCAATATTTTTGCCTTGTTTTTTAGCTTGCTTCAGGTCTTTTTTGAATCTCTTTGTAAACTTAATTTTATACTTCAAGGGCTTTCCTCAAGTCATCTATATTATCGTAAGCTCTGACCTTCTTATCTCTTGCTATCATTCTTCCTTCTTCTATGGCTTTTATGGTTTCATCATTTGGTAAATTTAGTTTAAGATCAAAAGGTATTCCGCTTTCTCTTATGCTCGCCCTTAAAAACATATTTATTGCTGTAGTCATATTTAATCCTAAACTGTTATAGATTTTTTCTGCCGCTTCTTTTATTTCTTTATCTGTTCTAATATTTAAATTTGTTGTAGGCATTTTCTCATCTCCTTTTATGTTATTATATAAGAATATTCGTTTTTAGTCAATACATTGTCATTACATTATCTAGGCATTATGTATCAATATAATTAAGAACATGCTCATTTTCGCTTTAATTATATCATATAAAAGCGAAAATGTAAATAATATCTCTGCAGATAGTGTAAATTCCCACATAAAAAGCCAGCTCACGGCTGGCTTTTGCTTACTATAGGCTTATTTTACCTTGTATGGGTTTTTTTCTATTTTTTCCATTTCGGCTTTGGATATTTTTGTTACTGGGCCCTTGCTTGTTTTAAGGACGTTTGCTTGGATCATTTGGTCCATGGCGTTTTTGATTTCAGTGTCGGTGTAGCTTGGTTTTACTTGGTCTATTGAGATTGTTCTTTGGGCTGCTGCCTCATCTTTGAAATATAGTTTGAGTTTTAAGTTGATTGTTTTTTCCATTTGTTATTCCTTTCTCCTTTTCTTATGCTAGGTTGCCTTCTTCGATTAGTTGGTCATCGGCTTTGTAGATTGCGTATTTTAGTTCGTGGCCATTATCATTTAGTAGGCCTAGGTAGGCTTTGGCGAAGGTCTTGATATTATCAGAGCTTGCCTCTTGGTTTACTTGTGAGAAGGTCTTTGTGTAGGCCTTTCTCTTGTCTCCGTCTACGTTTGCGATTTCAAATTTAATTTTTATTTTCATTTCTTCTCCTTTTTTATTTTTTTATTGGCGCCTTGTATATATATAACAAAATGTGCCTTTTTGTCCCGATTTATTTTTTAAATCTTTACCCAAGTTGATTTTCCATCACCTATGCTGACATATCTCCTCTTGCCGGATAGGGCTATATAGGATATCCAGCTTAGGCCTTCGTTTTCTATGACTTGGTCATAGTGAATATGCTCGCCTGGATAATAGACTGCTAGAACATCTGACCTAGTCGTGGGTAAGGTTCTGACATTGACTGCTGCCCTTACCAGGGCCCTGCCGAGTTTTTCGACCATCTTGTAGGCAGTATTTGTATTGCCTATAGGCCTAAAGTATCTTTCCTTATAGGACCTCTTGCAGGCTAGAAATATTTTAAGGTCATCCCTAGTTGTGGATATGGATACTCCCCTGTGCCTGTAGTTGGCATGAAGGATCTTATCCTTTGCTAAAAATATTCCCGTATGGCCGCCCGCTCCTAAAGACTTACCCTCGATGCCTCTTATAAAGATATCCCCTCTTTGGACCTGGTCATAAGAATAAATTTCCTTTAGATAGGTCCCATTCATCTTAAAGAGGGTCTCTGTTGATCCGATTAGGCTTGTCCTTGGGATAAAGCCTCCTGCTATAAGGCAGTAGTGGACGAAGGATGAGCAGTCATAAAAGGCTGGGCCAAGTCTTGCAGGATAGGCCATGGAATAGCCCACCCTGCCGACCTTACTTATGCCAAAGTCAATCATCTTTTCAATATTTGCCATAAAGTTCCTTTCCCCAAAAGCTATGACTTTTGGATTTCTTCAATAATTTTGTCAAGCTTTCCATTGATTTGTACTATTAGGATGAGGTTCATCACTATTGGAAAGCCTAGTTCAGATATGAGTTTAAATATATCCATATCAATTTCGGCTAACTTGGCAAGCTTTCTTTCCTTAGGATCAAGCTAGCGAAGTCTGGCTTGCGATAAAATTTATGGCAAGCCCAGAAAGTACGCCACTCCTTTCTTGTGTGATTTGCACGTGCTAATTATATATAGCAAAAAGTAAGATTTTGTCCCGATATTTTTGCTAATCAGCTTAAGGGCTATAAGGAAATTGTCATACAAAAAAGCTTATTTATGATATAATTAAAGAAGTTAAGGGGTGCTTATATGAATGAGAAAAATAAAATAGATAGGGTCCATGATGATGTTATTAATAGTATAAAAGCATTGATGGAAAGGTCCAGAAACGAAGTTGCAAGGCAAGTCAATAATATTTTGCTAGAGACTTACTGGGAGATTGGACGCATCATCGTAGAAGATGAGCAAGGACATGAGCGAAGAGCAGAGTATGGCAAAGAGCTTATAAACGACTTATCAAGACAGCTAACAAAGGAATATGGTAAGGGATTTTCTAAGTCTAATTTATTCAATATGAGAAACCTATATTTATCATATCCAATATTCCAGACACTGTCTGGAAAATTGACCTGGTCCCATTATTGCGAACTCTTATCTATCAGCGATGAGAAAAAACGAAGCTTCTATGAAAAAGAGAGCATCAATGCAAATTGGTCTGTTAGAGAACTTAAAAGGCAAATCAAAACATCACTTTTTGAAAGATTACTCTTATCAGCAGGAGAGGAAAACAAGGAAAAAGTCCTAGACCTAGCCTTAAAGGGCAATGAAATAAATAAGGCATCCGACCTTGTAAAAGACCCTTATGTATTTGAATTTTTAGGCTTGCCAGAAGAAAAACCAATGATGGAAAGTGACTTAGAAAAAGCACTTATAGACCATATCGAAAAATTTTTGCTAGAACTTGGCAAGGGTTTTATGTATGTAGGTAGTCAACAGAGAGTAACTTTAGGTAACACCCACTATTATGTGGACATGGTATTTTATAATAAAATATTAAGGTCTTATGTCTTAATCGAACTAAAAACAAGCAAGCTAATGCCAGAAGCAGTAGGTCAAATAAATATGTACCTCAATTATTATAAGGCAGAAGTCAATGACGAGATGGACAATGAGCCGGTAGGAATAATCTTATGTACTGATAAAGACGGAGTCCAAGCAGAATACGCTCTAGGCAACTTATCAAATAAAATATTCGCATCGAAATATACCTTGTATATACCAGACAGGGAAGAGCTTGAAGAGCAGGTAGAGAAAGTAATTGAACAATACAAACAGGGGCTGTTGCAGAATGAATAAATCGTCCCAAATCACTAGAGGAACCTTGCAGGAAATTTTGCCTCCACGAGCCGGCAGGCTAGGCCAAAAATTTCCCACAAGAACCCTCTAGTGATGGGACGATAGTTATTCATAGTTTTGCAACAGCCCCTTTTTTATTGCAAAAAATCTCCCAATATTTTTAATAATCAGCTTAAAGACATTAAAAGACCTCTTTAATCAATCTAAAAGCCTTTAAGGCAAAAAAAGCCCGTCTTAAAGGCTTTTAGGCAATTAAACATTTTCACTTATTTGTATTAAGATAGACATTGACAAGGTCAAAAGGCGCCTTTACCAGCCAGGCTGGTAGACTTTGATCTTAAATGAAAGAAGTGAAAATATGATAAAATTAGAAAATGCACAAAGAATAATAGATGATTATATGCCATTAATACTTGCGACAATTAGACGATTCCCAGCCTTTGAAAGAGAAGAGGCAATCGATGAAGCAAGGATGCTGACAATCGAGGCAATACTAGATTACAAAATCGAAGCGGGAAGCTTCGGTAATTACCTAAAACACAAGCTCAACTACCACTTTTGGAACAAATGCAGAAACCCAATAGAAATCTCCCTAGAATCCCCAACCGAAGGCGGTGTAATCGGAGATTTGATAGAAAGTGATATAGACATAGGAGCTGAAATTGAAGAAGCAGAAAAATACCTCAAATTAAAAAACAGCCTAAAAAGGCTAAATAACAAAGACAGGGAAATAATAAGGCTAAGATATTTTGAAGAAATGGAATATGAAGAAATAGGCCAAATCCTAGGCCTAAGCCCAAAAACAGTGAGAAATAGAAATAGCATGATAATAAAAAAATTGAGAGAGGTGTGGGGTGTTGAGGAGAAATAAAATAGAATCAATTCATATCTATCCTAAAATAAGTTTATAGCTCGTATCCCCTCCCATTTCGAGCTTTGCGAGAAATCTCATGGATTATTATATTGAGGGTTCTGTATTTACATCGGTGATTGGTTTATACATAATTTAGTAACTAGATGGTCCGGTGTAGATACAAATCCCATTACATACTCTACTGATGAGAGTCCTCCGTGAGCCGGACGGGCTGGCTTGTCGCTTACGCTCTGTCGAGGTGGGGGTATTGTGAGTCCGTAGTTTTTCGTTAGTTACTTATAATTATTTAAAGGAAATACAATAATAAAGAGTGTTAATAAAGTCAGAAATGAGTCCCCTCCCATTTCGAGCCAGAGCGAGAAATCTCATGGTTCTCTTTATTGAGGGTTTTGTGGTTACATCGGTGATTTGTTTATATAGCCTTCGGATATAATAACATATCGTTCTAGAGTTTGTGCTAAAATTTGAGTTTTTGTAATAGGTCTCCCGACAGCGCTCGAGACAAGGGAGTAATGATGGAAGCTTATATAAGCTTCCCACTATTTCCCTTGCTTCGACCATCGTGGAGAAGTCTATTAGAACCGCTTTGGTGATATTTTTTACTATGGACCAAGTACAGGTTTATTTTCACAAGCCTTCGAATATAGTAGCATATCGTACTTGGTTTTGTCTTAGGATTTAAGTTTTCGTAATAGGTATCTCCACTACGGTCGATACAAGGGAGGAGCGCTCGAGAGCGTGTGTTAAATTAAACATAATCATCTAAAATCATTAAAAATTTAATTAGCCATATCCATAATTAAGTTACCCCAAGCTATAAATCATGTTATCGATTCATTATCGATTTATTTTGAATCGATAATACTTGTTTCGACTCAAATCGAATGATTCTTAAATTATATAGCTATATAAGAGGTAGACCTCCCACTTCCCTTACTTCGACCGTAGAGGACAAGTCTATTAGAAATAGTTTGGTGTCATTATTTGCTATGCACAGAGAACGATTTTATTTCCCAAGTCTTCGAATATAGTAACATACCGTTCTTATTATTGTTTTAGAATTTGAGTTTTCGTAATAGGTATCTCCACTACGGTTGATACAAGGAAAGGAGTGCTCGAGACAAGGGGATATGTAATTAATGTATGATATGCGGTATAATACATATGTTATCATCGGCCCACAGGGTGGGAGGAGGTGATTTCATGTCAATTTTAATAGAACTCATTGTTTCTATCGCAACACAAAATTAGCCCCTCCGGCTCTTAGAGGAGTGGTTACTACTTATGCAAGTGGCTAGATAGAAATCTAGAGAAAAATGGTGATAATTAGCCCAATAAAAAGGACGAGCGTGCAGGCTCGTCCTTTTTGTTTGGTTATTCCATGTCTTTAATAGAACTCATGGTTACTATCATAATACTTCTAATTCCTAAAATTTCAATATGTATCATTAAAGTCTAAAAAATAAATCTAAAAAAAACGAGCGTGCGGGCTCGTCCTTTTTTGGTAATTCCATGCTTCTTGATTAACTTCATGGTTACTCTTAATATACCTCAAATTAGGGGTCAATTCAATGTTTATAATTAGTTAATTTATGTTTAGCTTCTTATTTTCTCATAAAAACCTGCTAACAAAAGTCAAGTAGAAAAGCAAATTAATTTTACTTTTCTCCTTGTTAATTAGAGTTTAAATTTGAGCATGGCAAATAAGCCGGTTACAATCGGCTTGTTTTAGCTATTGTT
>NZ_JAMXSM010000037.1:0-14405 GCF_026131665.1 Anaerococcus sp. NML200574
CAAGTAGGGCTACTTTAATATCGGCTTACCACACCTAAGTGCAGTCGATACTTGGCTCAACTAACGGAATAGTTGGTTTGGTCATTATGCCAAACAGTTAAATTAAGCGACTTCATGTCGCACCCACAAATAAGAATCAAAGGTATTCTCAGTTACATATCTAAAGATATTAACTTTATCATTTTCATTACCTTGACGAACAATTCTACCACTTCTTTGCTCCAAATCTGGTGAGTAGTCCGAAGTGGTCAATTTAATTTACCTATAAACTTGTAGTGAATTTCAACCTTTTGGCTTATTTGACCGTCTATTTCTTCCTTGTCATAGACATATATCTTATCTATTATTTGATTTAAAATATATCTGTTTAGCGATTTTATCTTAGCGTACTTGCTAATATTGTTCATGAATTTCTTGTAGTTATCTTCAGTTTCAAAAGATACTTCTATATCGCCCTCTAAGACCTTGATTTCCTCGATTAACTTGTCTTGTTTTTTAGATATGCTCACATTCATTAGATTGAAGTTTCTTTCGGTTATATTTCCCTCTAACCTATCTTCATATAACTGTTCATAGCTTCTGTCTAATTCTGCTAATTGGTTCTTTTTAAGCTCCAGCTTGTTAGATAGTTCTTTTCCCTCGTCAATTTTTTCTACTTCAATCTTTTCTATTATCTTTTCAACAAAGTCTTCTTTAGCAGATAGTGCCATACTTCCATGATATTGTATATCTTCAAGAACAATATTATATAGATCCCTAGCTTCAATTCTGTGTGATGAACAAGCATTTACTCCATATTTTTTATATGTGGAGCAAGAAAAGTGAACAAAGTCTATGAGTTCTTTCTTTTTAAGCCTATAATCAGTTTTTGGTGTCAATGCATAACCACATTTAGGACATCTTACAAGTCCTTGAAAAATGTTGTCATAATAGAGCCCCTTTTTATTGTTACACTTCCTCTTATCAATCATTGTTTGAACTTGTTCCCATATTTCCTCACTAACTATTCCCTCGTGGGTATCTTTAGCATAAATATAGTCACTTTTAGGAATATACATTCTTTTTGAGTTCTTAAATGATAAGGTAGGTCTTTTATTTCTTGCCATATTTCCACAATAAACTGGATCTCGTAAAACATTTAACACCATTCTATGTGACCATTGATATTTATTTTCTTCTGTTAGTCCATAGAGTTTTTCAGCATTTTCAACAAATGCACTTGGTCTTGGAATTTTTCTCTTCATCAACTCCTGGCTAATAAGTTGAGTACCCTTACCCTCTAAACACAATTTATAAATGAGTTCTATTATAGGTTTAGTTTTCTCATCTATGATTAATCTGCGTTTATTATTAGGGTCTTTTAGGTAACCAAATGGAGCTTTAGAGCCTATATATGTTCCCTCTCTCATTCTGCTTTGAATTGCACTCTTAACTTTTTTGGAAGTATCCTTTGCGTACATTTCATTGAGAATGTTTTTAAATGGCATAATATCATTTTGATTGCTATTTAATGTGTCTATACCATCAGTTATTGCGATATATCTTATGTTCTTTTGTGGAAAGTACATTTCGATATATGCTCCACTTTGAAGATAGTTTCTTCCTAACCTTGATAAGTCTTTTGTTATAACACAATTTATTTTTCCGTTTTCAATATCAGTAATCATCTTCTTAAATGATGGTCTTTCAAAGTTTGTTCCCGAATAACCATCATCTACATAATAATCATAAATAGCGATACCGTTACTTTCTGCATATTGTTTTAGCATTACTTTTTGTGACCATATACTCATACTCTCAACTGAGTTTCCATCGTCCTTTGATAGTCTACAATAAAGTCCTGCTACATATTTTTTAGTCCTGCTCAATTTCAATCTCCTTTCCCTAAACAGGACTATCTCAATAATTTAATTATACTAAAATACTCCCGTTTAGTCAATCAATACTTACGCTTGCGTTTGTTTATTTTCTCTGTCTTTTTCTAAGTTTCTTTCGACTACATGCTCGATAATATCTTCAAATACTTCTTCAATCGGCTTTTTCCCTACATATACTCGCTTTATTTCATAGTTGATTTTTCCACTTCGTTTTTTCTTTTTTAATTCCATGTAATTCCTCCATTTTGTTGCAATAAAAAAAGACGATTAGATTTTTAATTTTCTAATCGCCTTTTAAGTGTCATATTTACATTTTTATTATCTATGGCATACTTTGATACCTTTTTAGACTTAAAGTCTTTAATAGTGGCTTTCCACCTCTTTTTATCTATAAAGATTCTCCTACATCATAGTTCATTTTTTTATTTAAACCTTTCTGTGTTAGTTTATCTTTATCTCCTTCATACCAATTTAAGATTGTTGCATAGTGGTTTTGATAGGTCTTTCCACTGCTTTTCATGTATCTTGATAGTTTATTTATCATTATTTCTGTGTGTGAGTTTAGTTTTTCTTTTAGATTTTTATATTCTTCTTTGCTTAGCCTTACATTTTTGAATTCTCCATAAAAGATGGGGGTGGACTTTTTATCTGTTTCTATCTCTCCCTCTCTCTCTTTATCTATCTCTATATCTTTCTCTATCTCTATCTCTTGTCGGACATGTGTTGGACTCATTAAGGACAATGTCCTCTGTTTATTTTGTCTGTATCTTCTTTTTTTCTCTGCCCATGCTGTTTCTGATCCGATTAAGTTTGGTATTTCTGTTAAATAGTATTCATCATTTTCTGTTACAACTTCTAGTAAGCCTTGATTGATTAAATAATTAACTGTAACCATTACATCATCGTCTGTTTCATCTATGGTTAGTGCTAACTCTTTTATAAAATCACTTTCTACTCCATCATAATAGAGTTTGCCCTCATCTTTTAGACTTAGTAATAAAAGTTTTAGATAGATTATCGTGTAGGTATCTCCTCCCGATATTCTTCTTAATCTTTTTATCCTTTTGTCTGTGAAAAATTCTTCTTTTAATTTTATCCAATAATATCTTTTGTTTATTGCCATTCTAATCCTCCTTGCAATAAAAAAAGAAGCAGATTTTTTCTCTACTTCTCCTTAAAATTTATTTTTCATTATTCACAAATTTTTTTATAATTTTCTAGCTAAAAATACTAGATGATCTTCCTCGTCCAGATGGTATTCGCATTTAAATCCTATCTTATTCAATGTTTCTGTGAGATATTCGGGAGAATAAACTTCAAAATCTAGCATATCCGCCCATTTTTTTATATTTTTATGTTCTCTATATGCTCCTTCGTTGCATATTAGAAACTGACCGTCCTTAATTAGTACACGATGAATTTCCCTAAAAGATACTTCTATATTCTTCCAAAAATAAATGGTTTCAAAGGCAGTTACTATATCTATGGATTCATCTTCAAAAGGTAACTTAGCCACGTCTGCTTCAATAATTTTACACCTGCCATCTCTTATAGCTTCGCTATTTACTGAACTTGCTATATCTACACTTGTTTTAGAGTAGTCCATTCCATATACTTTTTTAGCCTTTGTTAAGAAGTATTGAACATTACGTCCACCACCACATCCTAGATCTAAAACTACATCCGAGGTTTTAATATGCAGAAAGGATCTGCCCCATTTCGCCAATTTTTCGTGGCCAACGTTCATTCCTTTCACCATGAAACGACCACCGAAATTATTTTTAGGATTTTTTACATTTTCAAAAAATTTTTTTAACATTTTCATCTCCTGTTGATAACAATTATCAGTGTCATTTTATCATAAATTTTACATTTATTCAAATTTATATCCTATCTACATTGATGTATTCAAGAATTTCGATAATCGAAATTCTTGATTTCCGATTTTCGGAATTCTGGACTTCTGCTTTTCAGAAGTCTTGTTATTTTGGGTATCTAAGGGTGTAACTTTTCGTTACTCCCTTAGATTTCTCTGGTCATATCTTTTTTGCTTGGTTTTACTTTTTCTTTTACTTTTCTTTTGACTCTTTCTTTTGTCTTATCCTTGTTCTTGGATAGGTCTTTGTATTTCTTTATTTGTTTTAGGATACTTTCTTTTTCTTTTTTATTTTCTTTGGCTATGACTTGTTTAAAGGCATATTCCATTACTTTTATGTCTTTGGCTTGGAAAAATACTTCATAGTTTTGGGTTTCTTTGTTTTTCATTACTGAGAAACTTACTCTAAGTTTGTTTAATTCTTTTTTTAAGTCCTTGAGGTCGCTTTGATCTATGCTTATATTTTCTAGTTCTCCTTTCTTGTAGAGGTCTTTTAGTTTCATTTCATCGCCCATAAGGCTTTTTAGGTTTCCATTTGCTTTTTTTAAAGTATCATTCATCTTTTTTCTTATTTCTTTTTCTAAGTTGATTGATTCTTTTGCTGCCTTTATTGTGTATGTTATTATGGTTTGTGCTGCTTGACCGGCTTCTTTGCTTATTTCTTCGTTTATCATGCTTTTCTCTCCTTTGTTTGAATAAAAAAAGGGAAGTATAGGCTTTAATTTTTCTATACTTCCCTTTGCTTGTTTTTTTGGTTGTTTGTGGTGGTGGAATGCTTTATTTTGATGTTTATATAGCTTTCTTAGGTATTTGTACCTTTTATACTTTAAAATAGCTTACAATGCCTTTCCACCTTTAGTAGTTTGTGTGTGTTCTTTTGTCTGATAGATAGTTTTTCATGTTGGAATATAAAACTTTTATTTCTTCGTTGTTCATTGCTTTTATTTCTTCTGTGCTTTTATATGTTTTGTATGTTCCATCTTGATCTGCTTTTATGAGTTCATCTATTAGCTCTTGCCTTTTATTCATCTCTATTACCTCCTAGATCTGCCTTTATTTTCTTGGTCATATTATAGCTTGGATAAGATATTTTTACCAGGTCTTATCTTTCTTGATTTTTGTAATAGTCTTTAGTCATTTGTCTTTTTTTATTAAAACTATCACTGTCTTGCTTATACTCATTTATCTTTTCTATGATACTTTCTTTTTCTTTTTAATTTACCTTGGCTATAGCTTATTTAAAATCATATTCCATTTGCTTTTTCTAAATATTATTCACCTTTTTTCTTATTTCTTTTTCAAGATTTATGGATTCTTTTGCTGCCTTTATTGCGTATGACATCATGGTTTTCTGAGAATAAAAAAGGAGGACTTCTACACTTTGGCGTAAAAAGTCCTCCGAAAATAACAATCAAATTAACTCTTATTGTTATTGAATTATTTAATTTTTGTGTTAAAAGTTACTTTCAAAAACTTTTATTATCAAAAAACATCGTCATCTCCCATTAAATACTCATTTATTTAGTCAAACATCAAAATGGATGTATTTACTTAAAACTCCATTTATTTGCTCGCTCTCTTATTGAAATGAATGATTTATATATCCCATCTTGAGTTATAAGCTCATTATGCGTTCCTTCCTGTACTATTTCCCCTTTATCTAAAACAATGATGTTGTCTGCTTTCCTAACAGTTTCTAACCTGTGTGCAATCATAATAACTGTTTTATTCTGTACTAAATTATCGATGGCTTGCAAAATATTGCGTTCATTTTCTACATCTAAAGCACTGGTAAATTCATCTAAAATCACAATGGGAGCATCTTTGAGTATTGCTCTAGCTATCGCTATTCTTTGTTTTTCTCCACCGGATAAAGTGCTACCCGCTTCACCAATTTTAGTTTCGTATCCTTTTTGCAAGCTTTTTATAAAGTCATGACAGTGCGCTTTTTTTGCAGCGGATATAATATCCTCATCACTGGCATTTGGCTTTGCCAAACGAATATTATTCATAATTGTATCTTCAAACAAATACACATTTTGAAATACCATACTTATATTTTTCATCAATTCTTCGGTGGAGATATTTGTTATTTTTGCTCCACCAATCAGAATTTCTCCTTCGCTTACATCATAAAATCTCGGTATAAGCTTGCAAAACGTTGTTTTTCCTGAACCTGAAGGTCCGATAATCGCTGTAAGTGTGTTCGGTTTAAGAGCTACTGATATTCCCTTTAAAACTTCTCCTTTTCCGTAAGAAAAACTTACATTTTTAAATTCTATTTCATTGGATTTTATATTTTGAATAGGTGATAATACCTTTATCTCTTCAGCATTTTCCATACTGCTTATATCCTTTAGTGAGCTATCTAAAAGCCCAATCATAGAAAGAATAGAACCCGCTTGACTTACAGACTGGAATATTACAAAGCTCATAATCAATAAATTAATGGCTTTTTGAGGAGAAATTTCTCCACTATTCCACATAAAAAACGCATAGCTAATAATCATAATTTCAAACAACTGTATCGTAAGACCGGCACCTATGCTTGAGGGAATAGATTTTTCGGATAAATTTATATTATTAACACAACTACCATCTATATCTTTTTTTACTCTTTCATCTTTTTCTCCCATACCAAAAGCCTTAATTACGCTTATTCCCTGTATAAATTCAATAGCACTTTCCGTTAATTTTGTTTGTGCTAATTGTCTTTTGGGAGCTTCGCTTCTTGAAATTTTCATTTGATGATTAACTACAAACAAATATGTTAATATGCCTGCAAATATTACAACGGCAACTTGCCATTCATAGTAAGCAAATCCTAAAACTATTGATATAGCAGATAAAATTCCACCTATCACATGAATTAAAATGATTGGTGCAACTTGTTCTACGGTTGAAATAGATGTAGTCAGTGTTGAGTTTATATTTCCTACTGAATTTTTGCTAAAGAACCCTAAATAGAGTTTTTTAAATAATGAGCCAAAATATAACCTTTTATCTTTCGCCATCTCAAATCCAACGGATACAGAACCCAGTTGTGTGAAATAACCAAGACCAAATACTCCGATGATACATACAATTCCGAGTATCATTACCTTATAAATATAATTGTCCATTAAATTACTATTAAACATGGCGTTTACCGCTAAAATTATTGCTATCATTTTCAGCATAACGAATATACCTTCTATAAATGATAGAATTAAAATTTTGACTAAACTGCCTTGCCTTTTCTCACTAAAGTTCCATACACTTTTTATAGCTTCAAACATATTCTCACCTCCAATCAATTTGCTATTTCATATAAATGCTTATACGTAGAACACGACTTAATAAGTTCTTCATGTTTTCCATCGCAAATGATTTTCCCATTTTCCATATATATGATCTTATCTGCATTTATGACAGTTTTAATTTTATGTGTAATAACAATTAGTGTTTTTCCTTTGGTAAATTCCAGTAACGCTCCTTGAATTTTTTCTTCATTTTCAATATCTGTACTTGCAGTTGCTTCATCTAATATGATAATTGGAGCATTTTTTAGAATTGCTCTGGCAATAGCTATTCTTTGCTTTTCTCCGCCGGATAACCTATCCCCTGCGATGGTGTCATATCCATCAGGTAAAGTTACAATAAAATCATGGCAACCGGCTCTTTTAGCAGCTTCTATCACCTCATCATTCGTTGCATCTTTTTTACCTATTCTAATATTTTCCAAAATAGTATCATCAAATAAAAATGTATTTTGATCCACATAGGAGATAAGAGTATTCAGGTCATTCATTGAAAGGTCTTTTACCTCTATACCACCTATTTTTATTTTTCCTTTCTCAAAATCCCAAAATCCGGCTAAAAGTTTCATTAGAGTTGATTTTCCTGAACCTGAAGTACCAATAATTGCAGTCATAGTTTTTTCTTTAATGGTTAAATTCACATCATCAACATCATTTTTTGTCCCATCATAAGAAAATTGTAAATTTTCAAACGCTATGTCGTATGTCATTTTTTCTTTTACATTAGAATTCTCACTTCTCTTAAGTTCCGGATAATCTAAGATTCCTTTTATTTCCTTAGTAACAGTTCCCATCTGTGCCAATTGGTCAACATAACTGGATGCTTTAACAATCGGTTTAAATATTCCAAGAGAAATCATCATAAACAAAAATAAACTTTGCTCAGTAAGAAACCCATTATTAAAAAATATCAATCCCACAACAATTGTTGGAAATATAGATACAGGAGCTATGCTATAGGAAAGAGACGCATAAATCTGTGAGCTTTTCATCCAGTTTATAGCATACTCCGCATGGCGTATGACTGCATTTTTATATTTAGCATAGGAGCTATCTTCCATATTGAAAGTTTTAATTACATCAATCCCCTTGACATACTCTATAACCGCTTGATTCATATTCTTTTGTGCCTGTACTTGTCCCTCATATTTTTTCTTATATCCAATCATCATAAGCATTCCGATTGATAGTCCAAATATAACCCAAAGAAATATAATCCCGGTAAGCTTAATATTAACTGCAAGCATCCAAACAATCATGGCAATAGGTATCAATAAATTTGCAGTCATCTCAGGAAGTAGATGTGCTAATGTTTTTTCTATATCTTCCACCCTATCTACCAATATCGTTTTTAATGTTCCACTAGGATTCATATCAAAATATCCCATCGGCAATCTAACAAATTTATCACAAATTGCATATCTTAAGTCCTTTAGCGTTAAGTATGCTGCTTTATGAGATATAAGTGTTGAAATATTTGAAAGCAGCACCCCTGATATTTTGCAGATTATAGTGAAAATCAAGACATATATCATGTTGTTTCCATGAAATCCTTTGAAGATATATCCCGCTAAAATTCCAACAAAAGCGTATGATAACAGTTCGCATAGAACAGAAAGCATACTTAGCATAACAGATAAAATATATCTTTTTTTGTATGGCTTTATAAACGGATCCATTTCTTTAAAAAAGTTTGGTTCTTTCTCTTTTTTCATGACTTCACCCTATGCATTAGCTTCTTTTTCTAAAATATGTTTCCTTACGACCTTGCTACCTATATAAGCTCCTGCGATTGCTGAAACTATAACTAAGGCAAGTAAAATCAGCGTTCCCCAAGAAGAAATCATTTTGCCTGCCGCTATAATATTTGAAGCTAACTCCTTTTGTTTCATGGCTCCTATAGTTTTATTCAAGGCTATTGTATATGGATAAATTACACTTCCAATTGAAGCCAAAGTTTGCTGAATAACATAGCTGACTCCAATAACTTTTAAATTACCATAACCTTTTTTATATAATAAAAACTCTGCTATCAATCCTGAAATTACAAACATCAAAATATATGGTGGATAGAATGCTATCACTCCTTGAATAAGGGAATATATAAAAAACGCTCCTCTTTTTTTCACTTTCACTCCGATAACATAGAAAACAATACCCTGTAATAATGAGTAAAGCACCGGTGTTAAGAGTATGGTAATTGGTGTTGCATACATGAATGTTCCAATCGAAAATATCAAAATGTTACACAATGATAATAAAGTAACTGTAATGATATCTTTCGCTTTCAATTTGTTTTTGTTCATGATTAAGTCCTCCTATTTTTATAAAATATTTATCATCAAAATTACTATCATTCCAATCATCAATATGTAATCGCATAAACTGAACTGTAAAGTAACATAAGATGATTTTTTATGATTTAAAGCAATTCCTCTTGTTTCTGCTGAAGCTGATAAAGTTTCCCCTATTCTTATCACTCGAAAAATGAGTGATACAATCAGAGCCTCAAGATAATCTATTTTTTCTTTTATTATATTTTTATGCTTGCAACTTCCTCTATTTCTAAGCACTTGTCTAAGTAATTTAAAATCATTCCTTAGCACCGGGAAAAACCTGAAAGAAACTGCAAGAATCAATAATAACTTCTCAGGTATTCTTATTTTTCTAAGTCCCGCAAGCATATTTGTTGTCCCTCTACCTCCAAGAATAATAGGAAATAGTAGAAATATTAAAATAAATCTAGGAAACAAATTTGCCGTAAATATTGTAATTTCATTCGGATATATGATTTCAAGACCGTAAATAAGCCCTATAATGATAGAAGTAATTCCTAAAGTCTTGTATCTTCTATTTGCAAGAGAAAAAACGAGAGCTAATAAATTGCATTCAAAAATCAAACTTTTATTGTCGATTCCTACTGCAACCATACAAAGAAGCCAAAACAAAATATTTGTTCTCGGATCTAAAAGATTTTTTTCTCTTTTTGCCGGAGGTTGATGTTCTAAATCTTTTTCAAATATACTTTTAATGCTTTCAATATCTCTATTCTCTTTTACTTCACAAATCCTTTGTATCGTTCCATCATCAAGTTCCAAACATTTATCCGCAACTGATGAAATAAATTCTAAGTCATGGCTAATTGTTATCACGATTTTTTTCTTTTTCATATCGTTTATCAATCCCACTACAGTATCTAAACTTTTTTTGTCCATTCCTGAGGTTGGTTCATCTAAAATAACCACACTTTTATCCGAAAGATACGCCATCATTAAGGTTAATTTTTGCATTTGCCCACCTGAAAGAGAAAATGGATGCCTATCACGATATTTCCACATATCAAACTTTTTAAGTAGAGCTTCTATCTCATCATATTTGCTTCGATTTACACCGTACTTTAGTTCAGATAATACAGAATTTGTAAAAAATTGAAATTCAGCTTCTTGCATAATAAAGAGGCTATCCTGCGATAGCTGTCTGTGGCTCAATTCTTTTTCCTTTAGAAAAACTCTTCCCTTTTGTGGTTTCAATAGTCCACATATACATTTTCCTAAGGTGGTTTTGCCTGAACCATTTTTGCCAATCAAGCAAGTCACTTCTCCCAAATAAGCTGTAAACGACAAATCATTTAAAATATGTTGTTTTTTATATCCAAAGGATATATTTTTTACCTCTAATTTATCATTGACAACATTAGAACACTTCTTCTGAACCTCAATCTGCTTCAAATCCGTAACTCGTAAACACAAATTATTTAATTCATCCTTAGAAAATATCTTAAAATCGTCCTTATCATACTTTTCATAAAAGCTTCCATTTTTTATCAGCCAATATTCATCAGCCAACTCTTTCAAATAGTAAAGCCTATGTTCACTGATTATTAGAGTTTTTCCATCTTCTTTTAGAAGCAATAAGATATTTTTCAGTTTTTCTATGGCTAAATAATCTAAGTTTGCAGTTGGCTCGTCAAGTAAAATAATATCCGTATCCATTGCCCAAGCAGACATAATCGCTATTAGTTGACGCTCTCCGCTTGAAAGTTTGAATACTTCCCTGTTTTTCAAATACTCCAAGCCAAATTTTGAAAAAGCTTCTTCTGTTCTTCTTTTTATTATTTCATGGCTTAACCCTTTATTTTCAAGTCCAAAAGATACTTCCGTATCGCTTTCCATTGTAAAAAATTGACTTCTTGGATCTTGAAAAACGGACGAAATCAATTCTCCAACTTCTCCAATGTTCTTGTTTTCTATATTGTTGCTATTTACCAAAATATAGCCATTAAATATCCCATCATAGAACTCCGGTATTAAATGGTTTAAGCACCTAAGTAATGTTGATTTTCCACATCCACTTTCGCCACAAAGAACTATGCAATCTCCTTTTGATATGCTGCCAATTACATCATCTAACGACTTTTCCTTTTTGCCTTCATAGGAAAAATCTATTTTAAAATCTAAAATATTTTCGTCCTTCTTGCCTTTATCGTACATAAATTCAATACCTATTTATAATTTCATCAAATATCTTTTCCCAACCCGCCCCAATAAATTCGCCGAGCATTTTTGTGTACTCGATTGTCTCCTCTTTGCTATATCCTTTTTCAATCACTAATTTAAAAGCACTAAATTGTTGATTCATCAAAAGCTCTACCAAATCTAATTTCATCTCACTTATATTCGGGTCTATATTTTCCCTTATAAATTGTTTTGTTATGGAAATTTTTTTATTCATCATTTCACGAAATATTGCTTCTACAGAACTGCCTTTACTTGAGCAAAGTATTAGTTTGCACTCCTCATAATATTTAAATAACACATCTACATATCCTTTGGTTTCTTTCTGAATGCTACGCAAAAAATGATCAAAGTTTTTATCTACGCAATATTCCCTATACGAGTATTCGTTCTCTTTTCTTTTCACACTTATAGCTTCTAAAAATTCTTTTATCAAACTATAAAAAAGTTCATCTTTCCCTTTATACCTTGTATAGATTGCTCCCGATGTAACTCCCGCTCTTTTAGCAATATTGCCTATTGAAGCAGCCTGAAATCCATTTTGCAAAAACTCTATTTTAGCAGCTTCAATGATTGGTTTATCAAGTTCATGGTTTCTATTTGCCATGTCCATTCCTCCATTCTTACAAAACTTTAATTTTAATAGTATAATCAATAATCAAATTATCAATAATGATATTATTGATTATACATCAGTTAGTTTTATCTAACAATAGTTGTAAGATGTTTTTTAGAAAATTTACTGATTTACATATTTATTTGTATGAAATAAAATAGTCGGTGCAGTTTTAAAACTACGCCGACCACAAAGTCATAATTTTTTTCCATACTGGCTTTTTTCTTTTTTTAATATCTGTAATTATACTCTCGCTTCTTCTCTCTCTTTTTCCTTAGCTTCTCTAGTTCATCAAGTTGATATTGCGTAAGTTCTTTAGGTTCTTCTTGTGGCAATTCAAACTTGCCAATAAAGTTCAGGTATATTTCAACTTCCTGTGTTCTTTCATAGTTATCCCATTTACCCTCGTGAACCAGTATCTTATCTACAAATTCATTTATCATTGGAGTTGTAAGTTCGCTAAAATCAGCATATTTCTTTACAAGTGATATAAACTTATCTGCTCTAATACTATCTTCCTCAAAGTTTTTTAATATACTTTTTGAATGTTCAATGGATTTTTCTAATGCCATTTGCTCTTTTGAGGTTGAGTACACTTTTTTTATAAATTCTTCTTCATTCAACTTTATATACTCGCTTACTTCTTTGATAGTCTCTAAAACTAATTTATTAAGAACTTCGTTCCTGATATAGTGTGATGAACATTTTTCTTCAAAATTCCCTTTTGCTAAGTTATATGTTGAACAAATATATTCATCTTTAGGGGGGCGGCTTTTATCTGTTTTTCTGCCTGACCAATCTCTTTTAAATCCGGCTTTTCCACCTTTAGTAGTTTATATGTGTTCTTTTGTCTGATAGATAGTTTTTCATGTTGGAATATATAATCTGTATTTCCTCATTATTCATTGCTTTTATTTCTTCTGTGCTTTTATATGTTTTATATTTTCCATCTTGGTCTGCTTTTATGAGTTCATCTATTAGCTCTTGCCTTTTATTCATCTCTATTACCTCCTAGATCTGCCTTTATTTTCTTGGTCATATTGTAGCTTGGATAAAATATTTTTACCAGGTCTTATCTTTCTTGATTTTTGTAATAGTCTTTGGTTGATTGTCTTTTTTTATTAAACATATCACTATCTTGCTTATATTCTTTTATCTTTTCTATGATACTTTCTTTTTCTCCTCTCTTAATCGCCTTGTCAATTTCTATTGATAGGTCGATACCATATTCTTTATTTACTACTTCTACTGCATATTTGATATGATTTATTTCCTTGTATCTTTCCCTTATCTTCTCTGACTCTGTATTTAATTTACTGATTTCATCTTCTAAGTTTTTGATTTCTCCTATCCATTCTTTTTCTCTTAAATTTTTCTTTCCACTAATTTTTTCAATTAAGGTTCTTGCCCTTATATGTTGGTCTATTTCCTTTTGATTATTCTTGTAGAAGCTTTCTTTGAATATTTTCTTGCTTTCATATTCTTGGTAGGTTGCTTTTGTTTTTCTTACAGTCTTTGCATAGGCTAAACACTTATTAAGGTCTTCTATCTTTTGACTGTTTTCTTTTATGGTCTTATATATTTCAGAGTTTTTGCTTCTTAGGTTATTTATATGCCCTTGTAGGTCTGATATGGTTTTTATTTTGTTTTCTCTTAGATAATTTATTCCACTTGCATATCTTTTTAGATCATAGATTGCCTTGTTTCTTTTCCCATAAAATGATAATTCAGCTCTATTATTTTCTTGCATTTCTTGATAAAAGCTTAAATATTCATAGAGGTTAAAGAGTCCTGATTCATTTTCTATTTGCTTTTTACTTTGGTCTTTATATTCCTTATATGATTCTTTTAGCTTATCTTTAAAGCCTGCTAACCATGATGTTATTTTCTTTATTTCATTGCCTATGTTTTTTAATAGTTCATTCTGTTTTTTTATTTCACGATTTATATCTCCTTTTTCTGTTCTTATTCCTTTTCTTTCCATTGCACTAGCACTTGCCCCTAGATGTATTGTTGGTATTTGTTTTATGCCTTGTCTTTTAAAACTCCTATGGTCTACTCTTTTTTCTATATTATTTTTTGCTAAGCATTCGTTGCAAAGGTCTGAAAAATTTTCTCTCCATTTTTCTACATTGCCTTTATCATTCCAGGTTGTTAGTTCTACTTTTCTTGTTTTAGGTTTTCCATTTTTGTTTAAAATCTTTTCTCCTTTTTCATCTAGGA
>NZ_JAMXSM010000038.1:0-14365 GCF_026131665.1 Anaerococcus sp. NML200574
ACCAAAAGTTTGCGTAGCAAACATCCTTTTTCCCCGCGAGGGGTCGCTCGGAGGGTGTAACGGAAAGGGGGTGTAAGGGGGAATCCGATGAGGGAACGTGCGAAACGTTCCCTAGGGATTCCCCCTTAAACGAAGAGATAAGTTTATAATAATCATTTATTATGTGATAAAATTACGAAGAAAAAAAGTAAATAATAATATTATCTTGGATAATAAAAAAAAGGTCCTAGGGAGCCTGGCTCCCTAGTCTACCTCTTTTGGATGTTCCAAGTCTTCATTTTTGAAAAAGTCTGTCCCATCATCGGCGTTATCTTGGTTTGTTGCAAATACTGATAGGTATTCCTTGCCGCCTATCTTATAAGCAACTTCTACCCTTAGATATTCTATGAAATATTTCTCGTATTGTATTGAATATCTCTTAGTTTTGTAAATATAGGTCTTATTATCAGCGCTTATTTGATCTAGCTTTATTTCTCTTTTCTTATCTGGGTCCCTGTAGTCTGAAGCGTAGGCTGTGATTTTTACGCTTAAGTCTTCTGGGTCTACTTTTTTGTCATCTTTGTAGAAGGTTAAAGTAAAGCCACCACCTTGGTTTAGGTGGATTGATGGGATATCTCCCTCAATTCTACCGGCAATTTTATCGTTTATCCCTTCAAGTCTTTTCTTGCTTAAATTTCTATAATCTTCTGCCCTTAGGGTTTTGGTGATTGGGTCTCTTTCGTCATATTCTATTTTTGCTTCCATTCTGACTCCATCGACCTCGTTGTTTCTCATGAAATTAGGTGTTTGGTGAAAGATATATAGGTTAAGACCTATTAGGCCTAGAATTAGGCAGGCCAGGCCTATTAGTATTTTCTTTACCATAAGTCCCTCCTTTTATTGGACTGATAGTTTATTTTTGTGGAAATAATTTATCATCGCAAAGTAAAGACCATTAAAGGCTAAAAGGACTCCTAAGACTGCTAGGAAGGATCCTAGGGTAAAATCAAAGGTGCTTATGCCGACTTGGGCGCTATTTTGAGCAACTTCTACCATTTTTATTATCTGAGTATCTGCTAAAAGGCCAAAGACTTTTAGATATAGGTAGGCTTGACCTATAAATAGAACTGCTAAAATCATACCATTTGCCATTTTCCCTAGTTTATTAAAAGGACTTGATACTGCTAGAGTGTTGGTTGCCATTATCATTTGTGCTAAAACCAGACCAGCTCCTAGGGCTATTATTAGGGTTTTGATGATTGCTATCCACATTTCTCCTTTTATTGTTCCAAGTAGCCTAAAGACTTCTCTTATAATTTCTCCAAAGCTTAGGGCTTCTCCTGGATTTACTGCTACAAAGGCAAAGAGGTTAATTATGGAAATTATCACTATGATCAATCCCATGATTACAAGGTTCATTAGCCTGGCTAGGTTTATTTTCTCTGATGAATAAGGAAGGCAGGTGTAAAATGAAGCCCCGTCCTTATAAAATCTCCTGTTATCGTTATTGGCCAAAAATACAAGGGCTACAAGGGGACCAAAGGACATGGCCACTGCCCCTATGCCGACTATGGCAAATAAGGGCTCAAAGCCTGTTGCCGAATAAAGGATCATGCCTGTAATCCCCAAGATTAGGGGCATTAACATGCAAGAGAGTACTGTTTTTATATCTTCTTTGAATAAAAGTCCGATTAATTTTCTCATTATAAGACCTCCGTAAAGTAATCTTCTACGCTCATGTGGTTTTCTTCTCTTATTTCATCTACTCCCTTATCAAGGATGATTTTCCCTTCAGAGATGGCTATGACTTGGTCAAGGATTCTCTCGATTTCGCTTATTAGGTGGGTTGAAATTATTAAGATTCCCTGGTAGTCAAAATTTTCTATTATAGTCTTTAGCATAATACGTCTTGCCTTTGGGTCAATGCCTGTCATTGGCTCATCTAAAAGGTAAATCTTTGTCCTTCTTGAAAGGGTGGCTGCAATTTGGACCTTATCTCTCATTCCCTTGGAGCATTCCTTAACCCTTAGGTCCTTGTCGATGCCAAAGGATGCTAAAAGTTTAAAATACCTTGAAATATCAAAGTCTTTATAAAATCTCTTGTAAAGGTCGCCAATCTCCCTTACCCTCATTGATGGATAAAAAGGAAGGTGGTCTGGTTGGTAAGAAACTAGGCTGTTAGTCTCTCCGCCTGGCCTTTGGCCTCCTATAGTGACTTCTCCCTTATAATTTTTCTCAAGACCTGCTAGGATTCTCATAAGGGTAGACTTACCAGTACCATTTTCTCCTACAAGTCCTACAATCTTGCCATCATCTAGCTTTAGGTTCATATTATCTAAAACTTTCCTACCTCCGTAGGATAGGGTCAAACCTTTAATCTCTATCATAATTCCTCCCAATATTCGTCAAGCTCTTTTAGAGCATCTTTCTTTTTGATATTTAGGCTTTCCATGCCGCTTATAAAGTCATCTGCTATCTTGTTAAAGGCCCTGTCGGATAGCTTTGCAATCTTTTTCTCATCTTCTGTTACAAACCTGCCAGCTGTCCTCTGGCTTTCGCAAAGGCCTTCTCTTTCAAGTTCTGCCAGGGCCCTTTGGATGGTGTTGGGATTGACCTTATAGGCAGTAGCAAGATTTCTAACCGAGTCAATCTTTGCTCCAGGCTGCCAAGTTCCTGTTGAGATTTTAATCTTGAAATCCTCCACCAATTGGATATAAATTGGTCTACTTTCATCAAAATCCATCTACTCACCTCTATTCTGATTTTGTACTACTGTATTATTATCTTAATACAATCTTACCACCTAAATTTACGACTGCAAGTCTTTTTAAAAATTTTTTTGTCTATGGTATAATGATTAACAAAGAATTTTATTAGGGAGAATATTATGAAATTAATTATAGAAAATCTGTCCAAATCCTTTGGCAAAAAGGAAGTCTTAAATAATGCATCTTTTACCTTTGAAAAGGGGATAATCTATGCACTTTTGGGAAGAAATGGATCAGGTAAGACTACTCTTTTTAGGCTAATAACTGATGGCCTTGATAAGGATAATGGCGAAGTTTTTTTAGAAGAAAATGGGATTAAGCGAAAATTAGAATTTAAGGATATATTTTTCATGGTAGCTGAGCCAGAGCTCCCTAAATTTCTAACAGGCTATGAATTTATCAAATTTTTTATAGAAGCTAATAAGGAAAATATTAAATCTAGTAAAACAATCGAGGAATACTTTGACCTAGTTGACTTTGAGATGGAAGATAGCCATAGACTAATACAGGGCTATTCTACCGGCATGAAAAATAAGATTCAGATGCTGATGTTTTTGATATTAAGGCCTAGGGTAATCCTCATGGATGAGCCCCTTACAAGCCTTGATGTGGTAGTCCAGCTTGAGATGAAAAAAATAATAAGGGAAATCCACGCCGACCATATAATTATTTTCTCAACCCACATCCTCCAACTTGCCAAGGATATTTGTGATGAAATCGTCCTCTTATCTGATAAGAAGCTCCAAAAGGTCGAGGAAAATCTCATCAAAAATCCTGATTTTGAAGATAAGATTATTAGCTTACTTTCTGGAGAAAAGGAATCTCTTAAGCTTGATGAAGAATTGAGGAAGATAGATGAATAAGAACTTGTCAATGTTCATTATAAGACAAAAAATTGAATTATCAGAGGCCTTTAATGGCATAATTTGGGCCTTTAGGCACATCCCCTTTATAGGGAAATATTTGGGTGACAAGTATAAATTTGAAAGCCCTAAGCAAGTAATCCACAAGCTCTATCCGATCTTCACTCTGATAAAAGGCCTTATCAAATCCCTCCTATCCTTTGGCATCGTAGCCATCTTTGTGGGAGTCACCTTGGGATGGGCCTATGGTATTTTTAAGCCAGCCTATGAGAGAGCTCTCTACTGGGATAAGGCCTATTCCATGCTGATTCCCCTTTATTTTTATTGGGTCATGGCCCTACTTAAAGATTTGGTTGGAGCTGATTTAACTGACCTTAAAAAATATTATCAAAACTTCCGCTTTAGCTCAGAAGAAATAATAAAGTCAAAGCTTTATTTTGCACCCCTTTTGAGATTTTTTACAAGGTCTATAGTCCTAATGGTTGCCCTCTACTTAATGGCAAGGGTTAATCCTATACTAAGCCTAGGCTTTTCTCTGGCTTTATATTTTACAGAAATTGCAGCCTCTGCTTTTTGGCTAGAAATTGACCTTAAATTTGGAAAAAGATTCTTTACAAATGGATTTTTCCAATTATTTTTTATGATCTTGGTCTTTTTCCTAATGACCTATCTCATGCTTTTTAAAGACATTTCAGATAAGATTTTCTTAGGTTTTGTATTTATAAGCTCTGGTCTTGGTTTTATAATAGCTATAAATTATTTTAGGAAATTTGATAAGTACGGGTTTATCATAGAAAAGTCCCTCAGAGAATATGATGATTTAATGGAAGAAATCGACGCAAGCCCGGCTGCAAGTGTTAAACTTAAGGATAAAGATATTGATAATAAAAAGGTAAAAGGCGAGGGCTTTGCCTACCTCAATAATATATTTTTTAGAAGGCACAGGAGGATTTTGCTTAAGCCTGTCCTTATAAAGTCAGGAATCCTAGCCGCCCTTCTTACAATTTTGATAAGCTTTTTACCATTATTTGAGAAGAATATAGATGGCGACCTTGTTGAAATGCTGGTAATCTTCGTCCCTCTTGCTACTTACATGCTTTGCAAGCAGGATAATATCTTAACAGCCTTTTTCATAAATTGCGACCAAGGCCTAATCCCTTATGGTTTTTATAGACAGCCTACAAACCTTCTAACTATGTACAGGGCAAGGCTTATCTCCCTTCTAAAAATAAATGCCATACCTGCCATAGTTTATGTGCTTGGCCTTGTTGGCGTATTTTTAAGGCTTAACAGGACTGATTATATCTTTGCCCTAGAAGCAGCTGCCTATATACTTTTGGCGGGAGTATTTTTTACAAGCCTGCCCCTTGCCCAATATTACCTCTTTCAGCCTTTTAATGCTGAAGGAGCCAAGGTCGGCAAGATATCAGGCGCAATAGATATGGTAGTTTATATCTTCTGCTTCAATGCAATAAGATTTACCGGAGGAATAAAGACCCCAATCCTAGTTATCGGCTCATCTGTCTTTATTCTATTATTTACAATTATAACTAGTCTTTTGATTTTAAAAATAGGGCCTAAGACCTTTAGGTTGAAAAATTAAGACTAAAAAACAGGGACTACTGACCTGAACCCCAAAATCCGGAATACGGATGGAGGAGTTTTTATGTCAGAATCCCTGTTTTTATTTTCTATAATTTTGCCATATCCCTTGTGATGAATTTCTTTAGCAATAGGATTATTACTACTGTTATTATAAATTCAACACCTAGGAAGGTTCCGTTGTAGGCTATTGAGTAAGCCCAAACATTTTGTCCTTCTGGTGCATAGGATCCAAAATAAATAACCCCTGTTAGGACGTGGCAGATGAATCTTGCAAATACACCTAAGAATGTTCCAAAAAGAACTGGTTTAAGTTCGTGTCTTTGGTTAAATGATTCTGAGAAAAATCCTACAAGTCCCAAAGCTCCGAAAGCTAGTGGATAGTCAAGAAAGGCTTGGATTGGGTGGAAGATTGAACCGCCTAAAAGCATATCTAAAACTCCATATACAGCACCTACAAGGATACCTGGGCCTGCTCCATATCTAATTGCAAATATAATAAGTGGAATCATTTGGCCTGCTGTTACTGAACCACCTTGTGGCATAGAAAATAGCTTAATTCTGCCTAAAATAAATGATAAGGCAATCATAATTCCTGCTTCTGTCAACATCTTTACTGACCAATTTTTCTTCATAAAAAAATACCTCCTTTACACAATACTTGCTAGAGGTATAAAGCACTTACCTCCGCCAGCATTACCTGGATCAGGTTAAGGGTATGATCTCAGCTGACTAAAAGTCGGCACCCCTAGTGATATAAATATTATACAGTTTTATATTAGTATGCAAAGATACTAATGAAAAAATAAGTGTTCAATCAAAATCTTAATCCCTAAGCCAATTAGGATAAGGCCACCTGTAAGCTCTGCCATTTGCTTAGATTTTAGACCGAGTTTTGATCCAATCTTAAAACCAATCACAGATAAGATTGCGGTGATTATTCCAATAGTTGAGGCTGACTTTACTATATCAATATTTAAAAAGGCAAGGCCCACACCCACTGCCAGGGCATCAATTGATGTAGCTATCCCCATCTTGGCTAGGGATAAAAAGTCAAAGCCATAATTTAATTCACAATATTCTTCTCTTGATTCCTTAATCATTTGTATGCCCAAGATTAAAAGCAAGAAAAAGGCAATCCAGTGGTCTATAGCCCTGATTTCTTCGGCAAAATTCCTCCCCAAGGAAAAGCCGATAACAGGCATAAGGGCTTGGAAAAACCCAAAGCATAGGCCAACAGATAGGCTGTTTTTAATAGAGTGAGTTTTTTCTGAAAGCCCCTTGAAAATACTAGCTGCAAAGGCATCCATAGCAAGGCCAACAGATAAAATAAGTAATGATGCAGTATCCAAAATTTCCTCCTAGCTAATTACACAACGCTTTTTTACTTAACCAGAAGGAAAGAAAAATGCAAATCAAAACTCTAGATTTCCTTAAGTTTATCAGCCCTTATATAGAAATTTTGCCCAGCAAGACTTACATAAACAAAACCATCTTCCTCTTCCAAGATTACCCTCACCACGCTATCTTTAGGGATTTTGTCAAAGGCAGTCTTTTCATCCTTATCAGAATAAATTTCAGCTTCTTCCTTAACCATGTAATCAAGGCCTACAGATATTTCTTTTTTGACCTTAATGCCGGTACTTGGCCTTTCCTCAATATCTATACCCTTATAAGAAGTCTCAGTCTTCCCGCATCCTGCAAGGATTATCATTAGGGCAATTACCACTAATCTATTGATAATAAACCACCCCGAACTCAGAAAGACCCAAATCTTTCAAATCTCTTATAAGCTTATCTAGGTCAGCCTTCCTTGTTTTATTGTTTACCAGGATAATTTTCATATCCTCAATACCAGCCGCAAGAAAGGCTTCTTTTTCATCCTTTTCATCTATTATTACATAGTCATATTCTTCTTTATATCTTGCTATATCCTTAGCAAAGTCATCTGTATCCATGCTTTGGCTTGGATTTTCCCCTAAATATTTATAGGCAAAAAAATCTTCTATTTTTTTATCTTCACTAGCCACAAATAGAACTTTTTTATTCTTAGCAAGTTCTCTTGCAAGGTTTTCTGCAAAACCATTAGTATCCTTGCCAAGACTAGCAAGGCCAATGACACCATTTTTGTATTTATAGGCTAATTTCGCCTTAATCTTTGTAAGTTCATCACTCTTTCCAAGCACAGGATAAGAAAGCTCAGCTAAATCATCCAAGCTTGCTATCCTATCAGACATAAGGGTCTTAATAATTATGATAATAAGCCCTAAAAACAAGCCAGCAAGACCAGCTGCCACAGAGAAAATATAGGTCTTTGTCTTTGATGCCTTATTTACTAAAACATCATGTAGGTAGGCGAAATTATCTGCATTTAAGTAGTCTTTAGCCATTAGCTTAAAATTTTCACAAATAGACTTAAGACTATCAGCAGCCCTTTTCTTATCCTGATCCCTATAAGTGAAGGAAATAAGGCCAGCCTGAGGATTTACCTCGTAGTCTGCTCTAGCCATCACATCACTATAGGTTAAATCAGATCCTCCCACTTCGAGGGCATCAGCTACCTTTTGATAAAGATCAGGCGATTTCAAAATTTCCATATAAATATTGGCAAGTTTCTCATTTAAAACAAGTTTATTGTAAGAAACCTCTTCCCCATCTTCAGCTGCAGCAATCAAAACAGCAGAAGCCTCATATGTCCCTCCATTTTTATGAAGGCCAAGGCCCAAAACTAGGCCAAAAAATAATATAGGTGGGATAATAAGAAGAAGCAAATTTCTCTTAATCCCTTCAATTAGTTGATATGTTGTAACTTTTCTCATTTTATACCCTTTCATTTTTTCTATCGCAATGAATTAATAGCCATATGGTTAGTAAAAAAGAAATCATATGGTGGAGCGTCTACTGCTATATAAACTGCGTATGGCAAGACAAATACTAGGACTGCCAAGATTAGCATAAAAACAGCCAGACTATCTTTTTCCTTCACTTCCTTTATCAAAAGCGGAATCAAAAATATTTGCATGACTGTAAAAAACGAACTAAATCTAAAGGCTATTGCTGTTGATGACCTAAAGACAAGGACTACCACAAGCCCATAAAATACAGCCTTTACTGCCGCACTATCAATCGTATTTTTCTTAAAAGTCCCCTTATCGAAATACATGATAGTCATGACAAAGAGGGCCAGGGCGAAAATAATCCTTGGGTCATAAAGCTTCATAGCATAGGCAAATTGCCCCTCAAAGGTGTAATTTATAATCTTTGTCGCCATTCTAGCAAGACCCACAGCCCCTAAGACCTTGGCCAAAATGCCAAATAAAAGCTTAGAAAATACCGATACCACCAGGCTAAATCCTACTATTATTGATTTAGTTAAATTTGATAAGTCAAACTTAAGATATATCAAAAATGGCAACAAAATCACGGCTGACTTATGAAAGCTATAGGCCCAGATAAAGGCCAAGATGCTTAAGATATTTTTCTCTTCTGTCATTAGATATATGGACAAAACTCCTAAACCTATTGCTGTGGCTGTTCTTGATGTTTGCATATCAAATTGCAAAAATGTCTGCATGAAAATTATAGCAGATAAAAAGGGCATCCTAGATTTCTTGGCCACCACATAGCTTATCGGTCCAATTGACAAAAGATTCATAAAAGCTATAACCCATTGGCGAGATAGACCCAAAAGATTGACTATAAAGGCTGTCAACCTAAAGGAAAACTCCACCGCATAATGGGAATCAAAAAGCTTAGTAGTATCTGTGCCAATATCTCTAGCAAACCACAAGTAATTGTAATAATCAGCATCCCCTGATCCCCTTGTGGCAGAAAAAATTAGCATAAGGCCAAACATTGCACAGATTGCCAGATTTTTCTGATATTTTTTATTAAATTTTATAAGGCTAAAGCAAATGAACATCAAAAGCTCTAAGCAAAATAATAATGTAAATCCCAAAATAATCCTCTCTTAGGTCTCATTATACCCCATTGGTCAGAATTATTTAAAATGAGAAACTTTAAAATTTTACAAAGACTTTACACAAACTTTTTATGAAATAAACAATACTCATATATTATAAAGATGGAAAACAGATAGAAATCGACTAACTCTTCCTTAATACAAACTGTTTTCTAAAACAAAAACTTACCCTCAGTTTTTGTAAGGCTAATATTTTTGATTAACTCAAAAGCAAAAGTCCACCAGATCGGTGGATTTTTTGTTTGCAAGAAAAAAGGGGCTGTTGCAGAATGAATAAATCGCCCCAAATCACTAGATGAACCTTGTGGAAAATTTTGCCTCCACGAGCCGGCAGGCTAGGCCAAAAATTTTCCACAAGAACCCTCTAGTGATGGGACGATAGTTATTCATAATTTTGCAACAGCCCCTATAAATTTCTATCTAATTGATACCCTACCAAAGCCTGTGCTAGCCTTGATTTCTAGGTCTGCTTCATCATTTGTTGTTGATATTTCATATCCTGTGCTTGTTTTAATCTTGTTTTCAAATTTTTCTGTCACATTTGTAGCTGGGCTTTCTACAAAGGCCCTAATCTCCCCTGGATAATCTGTTGTATCAACAACCACAGCACCATTTCTTGTGTCTAAGTCAATCTCTTTGGTGTTTTTGATATTGTAAACTCTAATTGAGCCTTGGTTTGAATCTGCGCTAAACTTATCGCTTTCAAGCCCATCAACTCTCACATTGCCATTTACAGTATCAACTTCAGCCAATTCTCCCCTTAGATTTGCCAAGTAAATAGCACCATTTACATTATCTATAGAAAGCTTACCCAAGGTGTTTTTAATATCAATTTTGCCATTTACATTGTCTATATCAATGGCAGCCTTAATATTTATAAGGTTAATCTTGGCATTTACTGTATCGATATTTAAATTATCAAAGTCAACATCTGCCACTTCAACCTTGCCATTTACAGAATCTATATTTAGATTTTCATAAAGAGCCTTGCCTAGGGCTAGCTTTAGATTTACGCTGGCTTGGACATTCTTATAAGCTTCATTTTGACTTATTGAAAGCTTTCCATCTTTTATCTCTACATCTAAATAATCTTCAAGGTTAGATTTTTTTGAATAAATATCATAGCTTAAGATAATTCCAGGATCATCAGCCTTTTCTACAATTATATCTCCATTTACTAGGTCGATATTAATATTATCTATTTCATCATCAATCCTAATATCCTTGTGGGTGTTAAATTCTCCCTTAATATTAAAATTATTTAAATCTATCATATTATCAAGGTCGATATTTGATAGGGTTTCAGTCGCCTTTTTAATTATATTATCAACTGCTGAGGTGATTTTTCCACCCAAGTCGTTGTCAGATTTTTTCTTATCGCCTATGGCTGCAAGGAGGTCACTAGCTTCTTCGACTGTGATTTTGCCATCCTTAAGCATATTTAAAATCATTTGTTTTTCTTCAGTCATTATTAATCTCCTCTAAAAGTTCCTTGGCTTTTTCTGGACTAATCTCGCCATTATCTAGCATATTTAGGATATCTAGCCTATGACTCTTCTTATCAATTTTGCCGCCAAGTTTTGCTACTATCTTATCAATCCTATTTCTAACTGTTGGATAGGAAATACCTATTTCTTCTCCAACATCCTTAATTGAACCTCTTTTTTGTAAAAATAATTCTATAAATTCTTTATCTTCTTTGTCTAATTTTGAGAAGTTATCTATCTCAAACTCACCACTTACTTCTGTAAAACATGAATTGCATCTATAGGAAGTAATCACCATTTGATCACCACAATTTGGACATTTATTAATCATAGCCCCTCCTTTTGTCTAAATTATACTAGGTCTTTTAATATTTGTAAAGTTAAAATTAATTATTTTAAGTTTTTATTTTAAAATATTTGATATTTTGATTGTATATCTTGCGATATTTAATTCCTTCCCAAATAAAAAGACCCAACCTAAGTCAGATCTTTATATATATTCCTTATCCCAATAAGATTTAGTTGTTCTTGATAGCCAAATTATGGTGTTTATCATGTAGGCTCCGAGGATTCCTGCTTGGATGAAGCTTACTGCTAGGTAAAAGCCTAAGTTTGTTCCCAAGGCCTTTAAGAGCTCTGTAAGAGCAAAGGCTATAAAGAAGGCTCCCAACCATTTAATTGATGTGGTAAGATTACCCTTAAAGTCTGTGTAGGCTAGGGCCTTGTGGCCGTATTTTTTCTTAAAGTTATCTCTACGAATTTTGATTTCTTCTCTTTTTTCTGGACTTGCCTCTGCCAGAAGCGCCGCATAGTAGTGGGCCATATCTTCTGTCCTATTCGTGTATTTTCTGAGCTTTTCCGCCTCAGATAGGCTTGGGTCTCTAATTAAGATTTCCTTTGTGATAGCTGCCTTTGACTTGTAAGTTATTCTTTTTTCTCTTAAATCTCTTAGGCCTTCTATATCTTTTTGATTATCAATCAATTCCAAGGTCTTTTCTTCATATTTTCTAATTGTCTTACTTGCCAAGTAAAAACTTATGACAACCATAGCTATTATACACATTTGAGCCATTATCATCCCTACATCATCGGTCTTGTTTAGGTCTAAGAATAAGGTGCTTACTATACTTGGTATTAGGATAAAGATTATTAGGGCTCCTGTCAATTTTATTATAGATCTCATAGACTCATCGCCTTTCTGTAGATTTCAACTAATCTTTTGCCTGTATTTGCAATCGACTTTTCCTGGGCGATTTTGTAGGCTTTTTCGCTTAAATCCGCAAGCTTTCCTTCAAGGATGCCCCCTATTTTACTTTCAAAGTCATCTAGACTCTTTCCTTTATAGATATTTTCTCCGTCCACAAAGCCATCTTCAAAGATTTCTATATCCCTTATTAGGATTTGGGCTTTTGTAGATAGGGCTTCTAAAAGAACTATGCCCTCTGTTTCCTCGTGGGTTAAAAAAGCGTAGAGGTCTGAACCTGAATAAGCCATCCTCAATTCATCGCTTGTAACATAGCCAGGCATGTGGAAATTATCTGGTGCTTGGTCAATATCTTTTTTTATTTCCGGGCTCATTAGACTCTTATCAAGCTTGCCAAACCAGACAAATTCGTATTCACCCATCCTTTTTGCAAGCTCTATAAAATCATCTATGCCCTTTCTTTTTATGGGAAGGCCCACAGATATTATTGATTTTTTATTTGGGTCTAGGCCATATTTTTTATAAAAATTCGCCCTATCATCACTTTTTTCTATCCAAAAATCTAGGTCTATTCCATTTGACACAACTTCAATTGGCCTATCAAGGTCATAAGTTTCTAGGATATTTTTAGAATACTGGGTTGGGGTTAGGACTATGTGACCTTGCCTATAGGCATGAACTAGCCATTTTTTAAAAAGTGGGGCAAGTTCATTTGAAAAAATAAAGGAATTCTTAAAATCTTCCATGGTTGAATGGCCGTGATAGACTACCTTCTTGCCAGCCTTTCTTGCCTTGTGTGCAAAAAAAACTGCTCCTGGCAAAGTGGTATTTATATGGACTAGGTCAAAATCTTCTTTTTCATCCAGACTATATGGAAAACCTACAAGGTCTAGGGCCTTTTTTTGGTGGTCAATAGCCTTGCCTACGCCAGATTCTTTGACTGTTTCATAATCTTTTGAATATATTAATACCTTCATGGACGTATTCCTTTATTGCTTTTTGGTAAACATCTTCGCATTTCTTGCCAAAGCTTTCAACCGAAAAATTCTCCTTGGCATATTCCTTAGCGTTTATTTCAAGAAGCTCCTTATATTCAGAATCTGAAAATACCCTATTTACAAATTTTTCGTATTCTTCAAAATCATTATATTTAAAGCCATTAAAGCCATTTACAATGACCCCATCAAGGACCGAATCATTCCTGCAAAGGGCAATGGTCCCATTAGAAAGAGCCTCATAATAAGTTAGACCTTGGGTTTCTGAAACTGATCCAGAAGAAAAGATATCAGCCGCTTGATAATAGCGGTTAACAGAATTTGAATCAACCATACCGGTGAAAATCACCTTTTTGGATAAGTTAGCTGCATATTTTTTAAGCTTATCAAGGTATGGGCCTCCCCCAACTATGTATAGATTTATAGTAGGATCTTTTAGCCTATCGTAATAAGCCATGACCTCTTCTATATTTTTCTCCTCACCAAGCCTACCCAAATAGATAATGATTTTCTCATCATCAGCCATACCAAGTGATTTTCTCAGGATTTTTTTATCATAAAACTCAGGCATAGCAATACCTGTAGGAATTACATCAAGTTTATTTTTCTCAATCCCATACTTAAGAAGCAACTCTTCAGTCTTGGCAGTAGGAGTAATAATCCTAGTACAAAGCTTAGAAAAAGTCTTAGAAGCAATTGCCACCATCTTCTTACCCGCCCTTTCAGATGGGGAAAAATAATGGGTGTAGTCCTCATAAACCGTATGGTAGGTGTGGACAAGGGGAATCTCTAAATCTCGCTGGATGCTCTTAGCCATCAAAAAGGTAGAAAACTCGCACTGGGAATGGATAATATCAGGTTGCCACTCCTTAATCTCCTTAAGATGGGAAGAGGCCAAAAGATTAGAAACCCTAGCCTGGGGATAAATCTTTTTGGCAGAAAGACTTCCTACATAATAAACATTGCCATCCTTATAAGATTTCGTAGTATTAGATAAGGTAAGGACTCTCACATCATGGCCCTTATCCTCTAAATATTTTTTTAAATTCAAAACAGATCGTACCACCCCGTTAACAACAGGCCAGTACCAATCACTGGTAATTAAAATTTTCATAAAAACCTCACTAGTATAACAATACCATTATTTGGGGGTCTTATCCAAGATAAGATTATTTTAGGGGTATTTCCCCTAAAACCCCTTTTTTTATAATAAATATAATAATTTTTTGTTTTATTATCCAAGATAATAATATTATTATTTAATTTAATTCTTCGTTATTTTATCTTTTATTAAACGATTATTATTTACTATTGAATCTCCGTCTCAAGGGGGAGCCCCAAGGGACCTTCCGCATGGTCTGTAGGACTCCCCAAAAGTTGTAGCTAGAAAAGAGGCTGCAATGAAAAAATATAGTTTAGAATTAAAGAAAAAAGTAATAAAAGAATACGAAGAAGGCGAAATAAGTTTAAATAAATTAGCAAGAA